>JASHUP010000111.1 GCA_030039915.1 Thermoplasmata archaeon
CCCTGGTAGAGGAGAACGACCACCGAGGCGCCGAGCAGCGTGACCTCGACCCAGAGAGGGACCATCGCTCGGCGTAGACGGTCCCTTTTAAAGCCGTGGCCGCTGGACCGGCGGAGCGCTCCGACGATGGCCACGGTCGAGCACCCGCGGGTCCGGCCCGGCCTCCTCGAGGACCGGCGCTACCAGCGCTCGATCGCGGAGGCCGCGGTCGACCGGAACACCCTGGTCGTGCTACCGACCGGGCTGGGGAAGACCGCGATCGCGCTTCGGGTGATCGCGGAGTTCCTGCTCCGCCACCCGACGGAATCCGTCCTGTTCCTCGCGCCGACGCGGCCGCTCGTCGTCCAGCACGCGCGGGAAGTAGCGCGTACGCTCTTCGCTCCCGATCCGCTGACCCTTACGGGAGCGATCGCCCCGGAGCGACGGGCCGCCCTGCTCAAACCTCCCCAGGTCGTGGTCGCCACTCCTCAGGTCGTCGGCAACGACCTCGCCTCGGGCGAGTTCCCGCTCTCGACGTTTTCGCTCATCGTGTTCGACGAGGCCCACCGGGCCGTCGGCGACTATCCGTACGTCACGATCGCGCGAGCCAACCGCGACGGACCCAACGCTCGGGTGCTCGCGATGACCGCCTCTCCGGGCGGCTCGCGTCGGAACATTCGGGAAGTCTGGGCGAACCTCGGCATCGAGCAGTTCGAGTACCGCACCGAGCAGAGCCCCGACGTCACCCCGTACATCCACGGGATCGGAGTGGAAACGGTCGAGGTGCCGGTGCCACCGGAGGTGCGCCATCTCGCGATCCTGGTCCGGGCCGCAGTTCAGCGCCAGGTGGACGTGCTTCGCAAGCTCGACCTCCTCCCCGCAGGCGAAGCGGGCCGGCGCGTGCTGCTCGAGGTCGGGAACCGCCTTCAACGTCAGATCCACGCCGAAGAGAGCCGTTCGGGATCGGCCTCGGGCATCCTGTGGAAGGCGCGGACCGCGCAGGCCGCGGCGATGAAAGGGCTGCACGCGCTCGAGCTGATCGAGACCCAGGGAGTCGAGTCCCTGCGGGAGTACCTCGGCCGACAGCGTCCCGGCGAAGGCGGGCGGTGGACTCCGGCCCTGCGGGCGTTCCTCGGGGACCCGGATATGGAGGACGTCGCTCGTCGCCTCGAATCGCTCACCGTCGAGCACCCGAAGCTCGCGAAGACGGTCGAAATCGTCCGCGACGAGCTTCACCGCAATCCCCGAGCGCGGGTGATCGTCTTCGCGCAGTACCGCGGGACCGTTGAGCGGATCGTGGCCGAGATCGCCCATCGTTCCGACCCCGGCCTGCGCCCCGCGCGCTTTGTCGGTCAGGCGAGCCGGGACGACGATAGTGGGATCTCCCAGCGAGAGCAGGTCGCGATCCTCGACCGGTTCCGCTCGGGCGAGGTGAACTGCCTGGTCTCCACGTCCGTCGCGGAGGAAGGGCTCGACATCCCGTCGACCGATCTCGTGGTCTTCTACGAACCGGTGCCCGACGTGATCCGGACGATTCAGCGACGAGGCCGGACCGGCCGGGCGCGAACGGGCCGGGCGGTCGTCCTGGTCGCGGAGGGTACGCGGGACGTCGGGCTCAACCGTTCCGCGTCCGCGAGAGAGCGTCGGATGCACGAGATGCTCGTCGAGGTCCAGAGCGAGGTCGAGAAGGGTCGGGCGCCGCCGCATCCCGATCGGAAAAGCGTTCAGACCGTGCTCTCCGAGTTCCGCTAGCGACCCGTGCTGCCGAACCCGCCCGCGCGGGAGCCCAACCGTTCGACCTTCCCCGGACGGAACTCCGCGGGTTCGTCGGTCACCAGCCGGATCTGCCCGATCCGATCCCCGACCTCGACCCGGTAACGGCCCTCGAAGAGGTAGGTGAGCGGGACCCGCACTTCCCCGGAGTAGTCGGCGTCGATCGTCCCCGGGGCATTCACCATGAGCACGCCGCGACTGCTGAGCCCGCTGCGCGGTCGCACCTCGAGGAACGTCCCCACGGGGCAGCGCATCCGGAATCCCGTGCGCACGAGCGTGATCCGGCCCCGCTCGAGTTCGA
Organism: Thermoplasmata archaeon; assembly: GCA_030039915.1. Next base: position 2,054 of record JASHUP010000111.1, read on the forward strand.
CCGACTCGGCGCTGGCGAGGTCGAAGCAGGCGGAACCGCGCGTGGCGCGGCTGGGAGCCGGAACCTCGGGCGCCTCGTCCACGCGCTCGAGACGGACCGTACGAGCCCGGCGCGGCACGGCGCTCGGGAGCGTTCGCGTCTCTTTACGGTTCCCGCGGCGAGGCCGGTTCGGGGCTCTCCCCGTCGGCGACCGTCCCTTCCGCGGCGAGCCAGTGGGCGACGATCCTCCCTTCGGCGCGACGCAGCACCTTTCCGAGCGCGGGCGCACTGCGCCCGGTCTGCGCGGCGAGCCGCGTGAGGGTGATCCGTCGGGGCACGGCGTAGTAACCCATCATCCACGCTCGGGCGAGGAGGCGAGATTGGAGCGGGGTGAGGGACGAGGAGGTCTCGTCCGGGGCGTACGGGCGACCCGAAGCCCGAACGACGCGGTACGGGAACTCTTCCCGGTCGAGGCGTTTGAGGACGCGCCGCAGGGCCCGCTCCTGACCGTGGAACGTGGCGATCACCTTCTCCGAGTTGATGCGGAACGGTGCGGTGGGAGAGACCTCTCCGCCGGCGAGGGACAATAGGCGTCGAAGACGCTCGGGGTTTCGCTGGCGGACGAGAAGGATGTAGTCGTGGGTACGCGGACGTCGCTCGACGAGTTCGAAGCTCTCGAGCCCGTAGAGCGAGCGGATGCGTCGGGACTCGCGCTCGAGCTCGCTCGCGGTCTTGAGCGGTCCGCGGCGACGCACGCGGACGAGCTGGAGGCGCCAGCCCTGCTCGAGGCGGAGGGTCTCGAGCAGCTCGACCTCCTCGTACTTCTCGAACAGCCCCTCCGGAATGAGGCCGAGGAGCGCGAGGTCGTCGGTGCGCACTTCGAGGGTGACCGTCTGCATTGCCCGGTCGACCCGAGGTTCCGATATGAACCTTGACCTCGGACCCCTCGTTTAATAACTCGCGCGGTTGGACCGCGGTCGTGGCGTTCCCATCGCTCGGAGCGTTCCTCTCGGAGCTCGAGCAACGTGGTGACCTCGCCCGGGTGACGCGGCCGGTCTCGCGAGACCTCGAGATCACCGAAGTGACCCAGCGAGTCCTGCGGGCCGACGGGCCGGCCCTCCTCTTCGAGAACGTTCCCGGCGCGTCGATGCCGGTCGTGACGAACCTGCTCGGCTCTCCCCGACGGATCGCCGCGGCGGTCGGCGCCACGACGGTCGAGGAGGTCGCCGAACGCGTCGAGCGTCTCGTGCACCTGCGACCGCCGGCCGGGATCCTCGGGGCGGTCCGGGACCTCTCGGGGACCATCGAGACCCTCTCGACGTTGCGTTCCCTCGCTCCGAAGCGGGTCCGCTCCGCTCCCTGCCAGGAGGTGGAGGAATCCACGGTCGACCTCGACCGTCTGCCGATCCTGAAATGCTGGCCGAAGGACGGGGGCCGAACGGTCACGTTCCCCGTCGTGGTCACGAAGGACCCCGAGACCGGCGAGCCCCACACCGGCATTTACCGGTTGCAGCAGTACGGCCGCGACACCCTCGGCATGCACGTTCAAGTCCACCGCGTCGGCGCGAACAACTACCGTAAGTGGGCGGCCCGCGGCGAGAAGATGCCGACCGCCGCCGTGATCGGGGCCGACCCCGCCACGGTCTTTTCCGGGCTCGCGCCGGTGCCCGAGGGGATCTCGAACTTCGTCTTCGCTGGGTTCCTGCGTTCGGAGCCCGTCGAGCTCGTGCCGGCCCGCTCGGTCGATATCGAGGTACCGGCGAACGCCGAGATCGTCCTCGAAGGGTACGTCGACCCGACCGAGCGCGCGGTCGAAGGGCCGTTCGGCGACCATACCGGCTACTACTCCGCGCCCGAACCGTTCCCGGTGTTCCACGTCACCCGGGTGACCCACCGCGCTTCCCCCGTCTACCTGACGACCGTCACCGGCAAGCCTCCGACCGAGGACGCCGTCCTCGGCAAGGCGGTCGAGCGGATCTTCCGACCGGTCGTGCGGATGGTCTTGCCCGAGATCGTCGACATGAACCTTCCGATGGAGGGTCTGTTCATCAACGTCGCCATCGTCTCCGTTCGCAAGGCCTACCCCGACCACCCGCGGAAAGTGATGCACGCGCTCTGGGGGCTCGGCCAGATGATGTTCACGCGCTACCTGATCGTCGTCGACGAGGACGTCGACGTGCACGACCTCTCCGAAGTCCTCTACCGGGTCGGCCTCCAGGCGGACCCGGGCCGCGACTTCGAGGTCTCCCACGGTCCGGTCGACCAGCTCTCGATCTCGAACCCGGTTCCCAACCTCGGGGCGAAGGTCGGGATCGATGCGACGCGAAAGCGCCCCGAGGACGGGTTTCCGCGCCCGTGGCCGGAGGAGATCCGCTCCGACCCGGCCGCCTCCGCCGCGGCCGAGCGGCTGGTCCGGGAGGATCCCCTCCTCGCCCGGATCTTCGCGCGCTCGAAGCCGTGACGTCCGACTCCGGCGGGGCGCCGGCGCGACCCGCCGGGCTCGGTCGTTTTCTCGAGATCCAGAACCTCGGCCTCAACCTTCCGTTCGCGCTCGCGTTCCTCCTGCTCGCGTCGGGCGGGCGGCCGAACCTGATCACCCTCTTCCTGATCGTCGTCGCGTTCGTGGCCGCCCGGAACGCGGGACACTCGTTCAATCGTTGGGCGGACCGTCACCTCGACGCGGCCAACCCGCGAACGCGCACGCGCGCCCTCGTGACCGGGGGGACCTCCCCCACGTTCGCTCTCGGCTTCTGCGGGCTCAACGCCGCGGTCCTCGTCGTGGCGGCCTACTTCCTCAACCCGCTGGCCTTCGTTCTCGCGCCGGTCGCCCTCGCGCTCGTGCTCGGCTACAGCTACACGAAGCGGGTGACGTCGTTCACGACCGCCTTCCTCGGTCTGGTCGAGGCGGTGACGCCCGCCGCGGTCTACATCGGGGTCACGGGAACGCTTCCCGTCGTGGTCCTACTTGCCGTGGTCGGCCTCCTCGCCTGGGGCACCGCGTTCGAGACCATCCACAGTCTTGGCGATGTCGAGAGCGACCGTGCGCTCGGACTGTTTTCGGTGCCGGTCCGCTGGGGGGTGCGGGCCTCCGTTCGTCTCGTCCCCGTCCTTCACGCGAGTGCGCTCGTCCTCCTCGCCCTGTTCGGTCTCGCGCTGCACCTGACGAGCGCGTACTTCGCGGCCCTGGTCGTGATGGCGGTGCTGATCGTGTTCACGGACCGCAACCTCGCTCGTCGCCCTTCGGAAGCCCGGGTGCCGTTCGAGCGGCATTTCGCCTTGAGCGCGGTGTTCCTCGTCGGAGTGGCCCTCGCCGTATGGGTTCCGGTCGGCCCCGCTTGGGTTCTGTAAGCGAAAACGAAGGTTGCGGGCGGGCAACGAGCTCAATACCCCGGCGAGAGTCCTCCCGGATCGATTGGTATGCCTCAGGTCATGATCGGCCTCTCGGCCCGCGATTACCGTACGACGAACGAGGTGTGGCGACTCGCGAAGCGTCACCTGAACCCGGCGGTGCGCCGCCGGATCGGATGGCGGGGCCGCTCGTCGTTCCTCCGGCAGCTCATCCTCTATGGCTTCGAGAAAGCGAGCGCCGACCCGGCCGAATTCCTCCGGGACGTCCGCGATACCCACGACCCGCTCTTCGGCCGGCGGGGACGGTCCGAGGCGGGCGCCGACCGCCGCGAGTCGATGGTCGCCCGATGGGAAGGGTTCTTCCCCGGCCCGCCGCCGTCTCCCCGCGGTCGCCGCAAGACCGCGAAGCCTGAAGGGTAGGTGGGACGGAGCACCGCCCTCGAGACCGGAGGGACGCACGTGGCCCGCGCGCTCGAACGCCTGGAAGGGCTCGCCCTCATCGGTCGGGCGACCGTCGGCCCGCTCGCGATCGAGACGCCCGCGTTGCTGGAGAGCCGTCCCGAAGGGGAGCCCGGACCCGGGCTCTCCCTTCGCTCTCTGCCGGCGGCGGTGGGACGGCGCGGCCTCGCCCTCGCGAGCGGAGACGCTCGGTTCGAGGTCGACGTGCCGATCCTCTCCCCGGAAGTGAGCGGAGAGGGGCCGGGCGTCTACCCGATCGGACCGCGAGCGTTCCTGCTCCATCCGCCGTTGAAGACCGACTCCGTCGCGGCCGCTCGACAGGAGCAGCCCGAACTGCTCGTGCTCGGGAACGCCCACGCGCTCTGGGCGGACGGCGCTCCGTTTGTGCGAGCGATCCGTGAGGTCCGGGAAGCGTTCGGCGCGGCTCCGTTGCTCTGGACCCCGCGCGTCGCGCTTCCGCACCGGATCGCCTTCCTCACCTACGTCGGGGTCGACCTTCTCGACACGACCGAAGCGAACCTCGTGGCTTCCCGCGGGGTGTACCTCGACCCCGTCCTCGGTGCCCGAGACCCCGCCCCGTCCCCGTCCGAGCGAGCGTGCGACTGTCCGGCGTGCTCCGCGGAACCGCCCGTCTCCCTGGCGACCCACGCGGTGGCCGCCTGCCGACGCGCGACCTCCGAGGCGCTCGCCGCGGCACGCGGAGGACGCCTGCGAGAGCTCGTGGAATCGCGCCTCGTGAGCGAGCCGGCCCTCGGGGAAATGCTTCGGTATGCGGACCGGGAGCTCGGGACGGCCCTCGAGGAGCGGACTCCCGTATCGCTCGATCGGTCGCACGACTACGTTCTCCTCGAGTCGCACCGCCGCCCCGAGATGGTCCGGTTCCGCTCGCGCCTGCTCGAGCGCTACCGACCTCCGCCATCGAAGACCGTCCTTGTGCTCGTCCCCTGTTCGAAGACGAAGCCGTACCGTCGCTCCCGGAGCCACCGTCGGTTCTGGGGGGCGCTCGAGGGCCTCGCCTCGCTCGAGCGGGTGCATCTCGTTTCCGTGAGCTCACCGATCGGCGTCGTTCCGCGTGAGCTCGAGGACGTTCCCCCGGCCCGCCACTACGACATCCCCGTCACCGGGGAATGGGAAGCGAGCGAGCGCGAGTTCGTCCGCCGGGGGATCGCTCACCTTCGCGCGAACGGGAGCTATCGAACGACGATCGTCCATCTCGATCCGGAGGAGTACTCCTTCCTCGCCACCGAGCTTCCGCCGTCCGACCAGGTTCGTTGGACGCTCCCGGACGGCCGCACGACCACCCACGACGCCGTGGCGTCCCTCCGCTCCGCGGTCGGAGCGGCCCTCGAAGGCGACCGGCCGGTGGCCGGGGGTCCGCTCTCGGTGGTTCGAGAGGAGCTCGAGGCGCTCGCGAGCGTGCAGTTCGGCCCGGACGCCGCCCGACGGCTCTTCGTCCCCCCGGTCCGACTGAGCGGGCGTCCCTGGTTCCAGCGGGTGACCGACGGGCGCCACGACCTCGCCACCTGGAGAGAGGAACGAGGGCTGTTCCAGCTGACGGTCGCGGGGGCGCGACGCCTCTGGCCCGACCCGCCTCTCGCGGTCGAGGTGGACGCGGCGGTCACGCTCGAGGGCGACCTGTTCGTGCCGGGCGTGCGTCGTGCCGACCCGTTGATCCGCGTCGGCGACGCCGTGGTGCTCGCCCGCGACGGCCGGCTCGCCGGAGTCGGCGAGGCGGTCCTCCCGGGCCGACTGATGACCGAACTCGGCCGCGGGCTCGCGGTTCGGGTCCGCCATCGGGAGCACGCTCCGACCGACAGCCCCATGACCGAGGAGCGGTCTCCTTCGGACGCAGGGCCGGTCGTCTAGCGGTGAGGATGCCGCGCTTACAACGCGGAGATCGGCGGTTCGAATCCGTCCCGGCCCATCCATCGCCGGGGGCGTGCTCCGCCCGACCCGGGCTACGAGGAGGCTTGGGTCGGGCGATGGATGCTGCCGACCGGTAGCCCGTACTGCCGAAGCAGCGCGACAAACCGCGGATCGTCGCGGATCGAGTCGAAGAACACCCCGCGGTACCACAGCCACAGCACGAGCTCGCCTTCGCGATAGTCCTTCTCAAGCAGGTCGAGCGCCCGCTCCCGATCCCCCATCGCCGCGTACAGCATCGCGAGATGCGTTCCGGAAACGTAGGTCTTCTCTTCCCCTCGTTCCACCCGCGCGACCATCTCCCGGGCTTCCTCCGTCCGCCCGAGGAGGGCGTTCAGGAGGGCGTGGTCGAACGGCACATCGCCCCCAGCGTCCCCGAGCGGGGTATCGGCCTCCCGGACCGCGTCGGCTCTCCGACCCGCTTGCAGGTACGTGATTCCGAGGTACACGTGGTTCCCGACGGAAGCGGGGTCCTTTTCGAGGAGACTGTGCGCGTACTCGAGCGCGGCCTCGAAGTTCCCGGAGTCGAGCTCGGCCCATGCGAGCGTGCCCCGGTGTCTCCCGGCGGGGTCGAGGCGAATCGCGCGTCGGGTCACCTCCTTCGCCTCGTCGAACCGCTCGACGGAGAGCAGCATGAGCCCGTATTCGCGCAGGGCAGAGAGGTTGCTCGGGTTGAGGGCGATCGCCTTCTCGAATTCGGCTTCCGCGCGCGGCCAGTCATGGTCGAACTGGAACGCGAGGTTCGCGAGGGTGGAGTGGGCATCGGAGGACTCGGGGTCGAGCGCGAGCGCGCGGTCGGCCAGCTCGCGGGCCCGGGGCATCACGCTACGCATCGGCACGCTGTCGCCGGCGATCATCACGTAGGTGTTGGCCCACGCGGCGAACGCCTCGGCGAATCCCGGGTCGAGCGAAGTCGCTCGGTCGAAGTGACGGATCGCCTCCTCGATCGAGCTCTTCGTGTTCTCCGCCGCCGCGACGAGACCGCGAAGGTACGCTTCGTAGGCCTCCCGGTTCGCGGTGGGTTGCTGCGATGCTTCGACCCGTTCGGTTCTCAACAGCTCGAGTCGCAAGGCCTCCGCCGTCCGCTGGGCGATGTCGGTCTGGACCGCGAACACGTCGTCGACCTCGCGATTGTAGCTGCTCGCCCAGATGTGGCGCTGCGTCGCGACGTCGATGAGCTGCAGGGTGATCCGGATCCGGTTCCCGGCCTTGCGCACGCTCCCCTCCAGCACCGTGTCGACCCCGAGCTCGGCGCCGACCTCGGCGACCGACTTCGGGGTGGACTTGTAGGGACTCACCGACGTGCGGGCGATGACGCTGAGGTCCCGGACCTGGGAGAGGACCGAGATGAGCTCCTCCGTGAGACCGTCCGCGAAGTATCCGTCCCCGGGGTCCGGGCTGATGTTGGCGAGCGGCAGGACGGCGAGGTGTCGACCGCCCTCGATCTTCGGACCGGCCGGCGGGACCGGTCGTGCGCTGCCGGGCGCCCCGATCTTGTAGATGTTCATCGGCAGGCGGATGTGCTTGAGTGCGACGGCGGGCATTCTCGCGATCGGCGCGGAGATCTTGTTCTCGACCTGGTCGTACGCCTGCTGGGTGAGGCAGATCCCACCGGGGTCGGCGAGCGGCTGGATCCGCGACGCGATGTTCACCGCGTCGCCGAGGACGTCATCCTGGGTTTGAACCACATCCCCCACGTGGATTCCGATCCGGATCCGGATCTTGCGATCTTTGGGAGCCGTGCCATTGTACTCCTCCACGGAGCGCTGGACCTCGATCGCGCAGCGGACCGCCTCGAGGGCGCTCTCGAACTCGACCAGGAACGCGTCTCCGACCGTCTTCACCTCCCGGCCCCGGAACTTCGCGAAGACGGGGCGCAGGAGCCGGTTGTGCCGGTCCAGCACGGCCAGCGCGGTCGCCTCATCGGCCTGGGCGAGGGCCGAGTACCCGACCATGTCGGTGAACATGATCGCGGCGAGGCGACGGCGCGACTCGACCGCGTTGTCCGACTCGGTGTCCTGCACGTCCCCTCCTCCAGGTCCGAACTACCGGAGAAGGGTGTACGGTTGGCGAGTCTTTCAAGATTCCACCACCGTCGCCCTTCGCGCCCGATCGACCCGCGGACGAGGCAGGTAATCGTAAGCGGGGTGCGGATATGCCCCGACCGATGAAGACCCGACAACTGGGTCGGCACGGGCCGCAGGTCTCGGCGATCGGGTTCGGCTGCATGGTCATCTCCGGGTCGTACGGAACGCCCGACGAAGGCGATGGAATCCGGGCCATCCACCGGGCGCTCGAGCTCGGCGTGACGTTCTTCGATACGGCGGACGTGTACGGTCCGAGCCTCCACGCGAACGAAGCGACCGTCGGTCGAGCCCTCCAAGGGCACCGCGACTCGGTCGTCCTCGCTTCGAAGTGTGGCCTGCTCTCCGCGTCGGCGCCCGGAGGAAAGCGGGTCGACGGCTCGCCGAAGCACATCCGGGAAGCCTGCGAGGCAACTCTCCGCGCGCTCGGCGTGACAACGATCGACCTCTACTACCTGCACCGGGTCGATCCCGAGACCCCGATCGAGGAAAGCGTCCGGGCCATGGCCGAGCTCGTCGACGAAGGCAAGGTCCGCTTCCTGGGGCTCTCCGAAGTCCACCCGAACACCCTTCGCCGGGCCCACAAGGTCCATCCGATCGCGGCGGTCCAGAGCGAGTACTCCCTTTGGACCCGGGACCCGGAGCAGGAGATCCTCGCGACCTGCCGCGAGCTCGGCGTGGGGTTCGTACCCTTCAGTCCCCTCGGACGGGGATTCTTCTCGGGCGCGGTCCGTTCCTTAGACGGACTGCCCGAGGACGACTTCCGCCGTGGACTGCCGCGATTCCAGGGCGCGAACCTTGGATGGAACCTCGAGCTGGTCGACCACCTTGCGGAACTCGCGAGGTCGAAGGGTTGCACGACCTCCCAGCTCGCCCTCGGCTGGCTCCTCCATCAGGGACCCGACCTCGTGCCGATTCCCGGTACGAAGAACCCGCGCCACGTGGAAGAGAACGTGGCGGCGGTCGACCTTGCGCTCTCCCCTACCGACCTTCGGGAGATCGACGACGCGGTGGGACCGGAAAAGGTGGCGGGGGAGCGCTACAGCCCTGAGCGGATGGCCCTCGTCGACCGCGGTTAGCCGGGGACTCCGGACGAGAGGTCCGGTTCCTCCGACACCGCCCGTAAGTTTTCCCGCGTTGACATAACTGCTTAAAAACCCCTCTCAATACCGTTTTGCAATCGGGGTGTGGCTCATGTCGTTCGTTGACGACCTCAGCGTGATTGTCGACCTGTTGGTGTTGGTGGCGGTGGCGATCTTCTACACGGGATTCCTCGTGTGGTATCACACGATCGTCAAGAAGGATTCCGCCCGGGCGTATACTCACCTCCGAGAGGGAGGCCTGGTTCTCGCGACGCTCGGTGCGATCCTGGGTTTGTTCGCCCTGTGGGGTGAGTTCGTTTGGCCCCTCACGATCCCACTCCCCTCCGGCAACCTGACCGTCTACAATCTCTTCTTTTTCGATCCGCTAGTCTTGCTTTCGTTCCTGCTGGTCTCGTTTGGAGTCGCGGTTTGGCACAAGCTCCCGACCCACTTCGTGGGAGTCATGGGAGTCGTGAGCGGCGGCGGAGTCGTCTACTACGGTTACCTGGGGTACAACAACGGCCTCACGCTGGACCACCTCGAAACATTTCTCCTGTTCATCGTCTGGGGCGTCGTGGCGATCGCCTCCTACGGTGCGACGCTGTTCGTGGACTGGTTCGTGATCGGGACCCAGAACCCGAGCGCGGGCCCCCTCGCTTCCACGACGACCCCGGCGTATCCTCGGATGTGGACCGTCCTGATCATGCTGTTCCTCGCGGTGGTCGTGCTCGCAGGGATTGCCGCGATCTGGTACGGCCAGGATATCATCTGGGGCCACCTGGGCGGACTTGGACCGTAGGGGTCTCCGCGAAGCGATTTCGCACCCTCCGGGACGCGCTCTCCGCAACCCGTTCCCAGCCCGGGCAGGACCGGACGACGTTCCTCCCCGGGCCTACGGTTCACGCAACGAAAGGTCGTAATGGAGGAACTCGCGGTCGAGTTTCCAGTCGTGGGACTCGTAGAGACGCCGAGCAAGGTTGTCGACCGCGGTCGATAGTTCGAGGTAGTGGGCTCCCGTCGCCCGACCATGGTCCCGGGCGGCCTCGAGGAGGCGCGAGGCGATCCCCCGCCCCCGGAGCTTCCGGCTCACAAAGAGGTCGTTGAGGACGTAGATCGGCCCTAGCGACACGGACGAGAAGAGCGGATAGAGTTGAACGAATCCGAGGGCCGCGCCGCCCTCTTCGGCCAGCCAGATCCGGGATTCGCCGCGCGAAAGCCGGTCCTCCAGGAAACGTCGCGCAGCGGCGAGGTCGGGGGCCTGTTCGTAGAACTGTCGGTAGGCATCGAAGAGGGGGGCCACCGCGTCGAGGTCGGCGAGCGTCGCGGGACGCACGCGGACCGAACTTTCCGCGGCGGAGGGGGGCCGCGGCGGGGGAGGGGCGAGGGGTCCGGAACGGGGCCGACGCACGAGCTCCCCCGAGCAGTTCGGACACGAAAACCGGAGACGCCGGTAGCAGCCGGGACAGAACGTGGTCTCCTGCGCGCAGAAGTAGGCGGCGCCGTCGTCGGAGAGCGCGGCGTGGCAGCGCTCGCACGCGTGCTTGAGGTCCATGGACGCCCATCCCCTCGGACGGGCTTAACGGTTCAAGGGGCGGCCGTCAGGTAATGCGGGCGCCGAGCGGATAGCCGGCCAGGATGAGAATGTCGCCGTGGCCCCGCCCCAACTGCGGCGCCGCCACGAGCCGGGTGTCGATGAGCCGGAGCTCCTTGAAGCTCGACGAGCTCATCTCCCGTCCTCTCGGCCAATCGCCCCGGAACAGAAAGTGAAGGTCCCAGTGAGCCCCGGTCTCGGGGTCGATCCGGGACGGGTACGACTCCGAGAAGACCTCGGGACCCCGGAGCTCGAGGTGGTCGATCCCGAGCTGCTCGCGGACGATCCGTTCCGCGGCGGCCCGAGGACTCTCGAACTCGAGGAGATGGCAGGCCGGAAGCACCCACCGGTCCTGCAAGGACTCTAGGTGCTTCGGATCGAGGTTCCCGATCTCGGCCCATGGAGCGCCCGGGGCCGGCCGACCGAGGAGCACGAGATTCGGGTTCTTCGGGTCGCCGACCAGGACGAACGCCGAGAGGCAGAGACCCGCGGGAGGGACCGCCCACATGCGTCGTCCCGCGACCTCGCCCTCACTGGGCCGGAAGCGGGCGAACCGGCGCGGGGTCGCCGCGTTCACGCGCCGGGGCAAAGGAACCCGTCCTTATGGAACCTACTTCGGGCCTCGAGCCGAGGAAAACGCGTCCTCGAGACCGGGAATCTCCCCGAGGCGGATCGACGCTCCCACCCGCAGATCCTCCCCGTCGGGGATTTTCTCGGCGGTGATAGTTCCCTCTTTCCAGTGCGCGAGGTCGGCCGCGCGAAGCTCGAAGACGAAGTCGAACGCCATCCGGCCGGGCCCGGGGGGGCCGACCGCACCGAAGAACGGGAGCAGCGAGCCGTCCATCAGGGCCCGCACGACCGGCCGGACTCCCTCGACCGTGGTCGGGTAGTCGCCGCGAGCGCGGTCGGCGTTGGCCACTCCGACGGCACGGCGTCCTCCACCCTCGTCGAGCCGCTGCAGAATCTCCTGGGCGATCGGCGGCAGTCGGACGAAGTCGGCGAGTCGGGCCACCGCGGCCTCGGGCTCGTCCGAGCGGACGACCGTCCAGAGCGCCATGTTCGCGATCGCGTCCTGCGGCCGCGCGGCGGTCGGTTCGTCCGCGAGGAACAGGTGGCCCGGCGGGATCCAGCCGAGCTCGACGGGGCCGGGCTCGTCCGCGGAGGAGTCCCGGCCCCGCAGCTCGAGCCAGAACGGCGTCGGGTCGCTCGCGCGGACCATCGCGTAGAGGACCCGGTTCACTACCGCTCGAGAGTTCCCCCAGAGAAAGGTGGCGTAGCGCGCGTCGCGGCCGAGGGAGGAGAGGTCCAGCGCGGGGCGCGCCGCCTTCTCCATCACGACTCCGAGCGGGCGTGGGGGGAAAAAACCTCACTTGGAGCGGCGAGGGGGTACGCCCGCTTGGACCCCCCGGCGGACCTATACCTATAGTACGAACTATAGTCTAAATTGAAATTCTATATATGCGGTGCACGCCCTGTTCCCGACGATGAGGAAAAACCATGTCGTGGAGGACCCGGCCGGCGGCGGTCGGCGGGTGCCTGTGCCCACTACCCGACCGTCCGCGCCGTCGAAGAGCGCGCGCTTCTCGCCGCTCGCGACCGTCCGACCCTCCGTGGATCTCCCCGGGCCTCCCGACGACTCGGGGGCGTTCGAGGTCGCGACCCTCACGGTCGGTCGGGGCGAGCCTCCCGAACATCTCTTCCGGCGACTGCTGGGGGCCTACCTCGGTGGTGCTCGCGAGTTCGCGGTCCGCGAGAAACCCACCCTCAGCTCGGGGACGCACGACGTCGTTCGGACGTTCTGTCGACGGACCCGGCAGCCCGAGGTCATCTCGGACGAGCCGGGCCTCTTGCGGCTGCGGGATCTCGCATTCGAGAGCCCGATCCCGCTCGACCAGCGGATCGCTCGAATGGGCCGCCTGGTCCTCGAGTTCCATCGAGAGGCGGTCGACAGCTGGTCGGCGCTGCCGTTCGGAGCGGACGGCTACTGGGAACGCCGGGATGACGAGATCGACCGCGAATCCTGGTACGTGGAGCGGGTGGCGGCCATCCGGCTCGGTGCCGAGGGGCGACGCACCGACTGGCTCGGGATCTGGACGACCGCCCGCAGCCTCGAGCGCATCGCCGACCACGCGGTGGCGCTCGGAGAAGCCGGGCGCCGGTTGGTCGACCTACCGAACGGGGTGGGACCCGTTACCTCGCTCCGTCAGTTCCATGGCCAGGCGATGGAGCATCTCGAAGGGGTGCTCGAAGCGAACGACGGCGCGGGCGCGAACGACCTGCTCGACTTCGGCGACGCCCTCCTGGCATCGGGAAGGGCCCTCTCCGACCGGCTGCTGCCGGCCGTGGGGGGCGGAACGATGCCCCCGGCGACGGCCGCGGCCGTGGCCCGGATCCTCGAGTCGATCGGGAGGACCATCGCCTACGCGCAGGACATCGCGCAGGTGACGCTCGACCGGTCGGTCCCGAAGGCCGGCGCCGAGGGGAAGGCCCCCGGCCGACGGGCCGCCGTATATCCGACCCCATAACGGCCCCTATCGGAGGGGTTTTCTACCCCGACGCCTGCCTCCGGACCCCCCACGGGTTCTGTGCCGCGAAAGCTCGAACGCCCGAAGAACATCCTCGTTGTTGCGGTTCGGCACGGCCCCGCGGAGGTTCGGGATCCCGCCCGCTGGCCGGACGACGACCAGCGACCCCTGACTCGAAAAGGGGAGAGCGAGACCCGCCGGGCGGCGAAGGGACTCGCGACCGTGGTCCGCTCCGCGGACCGCCTCGCGACGAGCGCGGCCGACCGGGCGCTCCGCACCGCCGAACTGATCCACGGGGAGCTCTCGAAGGCCCCCGAGCCCGAGACCTGGGAGGAACTCGCCCCGGGCAACCTCTCGACCCCGATCTTCGACCGGATCCGAAAGTCGGCTCGCTCGCACGAAACCGTCCTCCTGGTCGGCCACGAGCCGACGCTCGCAGAGTTCGTGGGAGAGGCGCTGACGGGCGAAGGGCTCTCCGTCGTACGGCTCACGAAGGGCGGAGCCGTCTGCCTCGAGTTCTCGAACTCGGTGCGCCCCGGCGCCGGACGACTCGTCTGGCTGCTTACGCGGAAGCAGCTCGCCGCGGAACGCGACTGACGACCCGGGGAGAGCCGCCCGACGGGCGGCGCGGGGGAGCGAACTTCCGGCCGTAGAGCGGTGCGACTAGGCGCTGGACGTCGACGTGCACCTGATCCGGTGCGCGGTTCGCATCGACCGAGTGGAAGCCGTACTCGTTCGCCATCCACTCGAACTCCTGGGAGAGGAGCGCCTGGTAGAGGAAGAAGCTCTCGAAGAGGTCGCGCGACAGGCAGAGGTCCATGCCCGACTCCCAGTAGTCGAGCGAGCCGTACTTCCCGATCGACCGGTGTAAGAGCATCTCCGCCCGCGCGTCCAGGAAGATGACGAGGTCGGGACGGAGCGCGAAGCCGTAGAGCTTGCGAGCGTACTCGCGCGTCGCCCCGCGGACGATCGCGCGCGCCATCAACGTGTAGATGTACCGGTCGGCGAGGACCGTGCTGCCGGCGGAGAGCGCCGGTACGATCTTGTTCTCGAGCTGGTCCGCGAAATCTGCTGCGTAGAGCAGCGCCATCGTGGTCGCCGCGAGCGTGTGGCCCTGCTTCGCCCGGTCGATCTCTCCGCTCACGAGGTCGCTGCGGCGAAGCCCGGTGTCGACGACCGCGTGCCCTTCGACCTCGAGCCACTCCTTGAGGAGCGATACCTCGGTCGTTCGGCCGGAGCCGTCGGCTCCCTCGACGACGATCAGCTTGCCGCTCGGTCGTTCGGCCGGGAGCCCGGGAAGCCGGGTCCCGTACGTCCTATCCTCCGTCATGCATCAACCGCTCTCCGGTCGGGAAGTTCGAGAGGATCGGCTTGAGGTCGGTTCTCAGCTCGTTCTGGATCGCCTCGACCGGCCGCTGCGCGTCCACGACCCGGAACTGGTCCGTCACCGCGATCCGGTCGTACTCTCGCTTGAGCCGACCCTGGAACCGTTCGTAGCTCTCGACGAGGTCGTCCGAGAGCCCGAGGTCCATGCCGGCCTCGTAGTAGTTCATCTTGAGACGGGAAGCGATCTTCCGTTTCAGGGTCACCTGCACCGGCACCCGGAAATAGTAGACCCGATCGGGTCGCGGGGCGAACGAGTAGATCGTGCGCACCCACGCGGGGTCGCATCCGCGGGCCGCGTCCCGCACGAACGCGGTGTAGGAGTAGCGGTCGCAAACGACCAGGTAGCCGGCGCGAAGCGGGGGGAGGATCTTCCGCTCGAACCGGTCCGCGAAGTCCGTGGCATGGAGGAGCGAGAACGTGGTCGGTGTGAGCAGGCCCTTCTTCTTGCCGCGGCGGATCGTGCTCGAGACGAGCTCGGAAGAGTTCCACTCGGTGAAGAACACCCGGTAGCCGTTCGCCTGCAGCCACTTTCCGAGCAGCGCCGCCTGCGTCGACTTGCCGCTCCCGTCGAGGCCCTCGAAGACGAAGAGCCGCCCCGGGAAGCCGTGGCTGGGCGAGGGGGTCTCAGGCATCACGGTACCGCACCTCGAGGTCGAACACTCGTTCCATCGTCTTGCGAACCTTCTCGGCCCAGCGGGGGGGGAGGGTCGTATCCTTCGCCGCAGAAAAGCTCACCGCGAGCACCTTGCCTTCCGCCGCGAGCGAGAAGCGCGGACGCACCGGTGTGAGCAGCCGGGCGGCGCCGAGGATGGCTCCGAGTCGCACGGCCGTCTCGAGGTCGGGCGGCCGTATGATCGGGAGGAAACCCTTCTTCCACTCCGACGGGACCTCGTTCCCGTCGTGCAGGAACGCGGCCATCGACGCGAGGAGCACCTCGCGCTGGTCGAGCCCCCAGATGGGGTAGTTCTGGATGAGGTAGGAGGAGTGGAGCGCGTGATTCCAGAGATCGATCGCGACCCCCGCGTCGTGCATCCAGGCCGCGACCCGGAGGGCGAGCGTCTCGCTCGGCCCGGACTCGACCCGGCTCGAGAGAACGCGGAGGAGGGTCGTTGCGGTGTCCGCGACCTCGCGGCCGTGCTCGAGCTCGAAGCCGAACGACTGCGACGCAGCAGCCACCGAGCGCTCCGCAAGGGTCTCTGAGGGGACCGGCAGTTTCACGCCCATCGCCTCGAGCGCGATCCCTTCCCGGATGCCGGTCCCCGAGACCACGATTCGCTGGGCCTTGACGGCCCGCAGGAGTTCTGCGAACACGAGGATCCCCGCGAGGACCACGTCGGCGCGGTCGCCGCCGATCCCCGGGACAGCGCGTCGCCGGGCGGCCGACATCTCACCGAGAAGCTCCTCGAGTGCCTCGATGTCGCTCGCGTAGAGCGGATAGCCATGAACCCGGCGGACCGGGTAGTCGCGGAATTCGATCGCCGCGCGCGCGAGCGACCGGACGGTGCCGCCGACTCCGAAGAGCCGGTAGGGTCCTCCCCCGAACGCTTCCAGGACCGACGCGAGGGTCTCTCGAACGTGGTCGCGGAGCGCGTCGTACTCCCGACGTTTCGGAGGGTCGTGATCGAAGAATCGCTGAGAGAGGCGGAGCGCTCCGAGCGGTAGGCTCACCGAGTTCCGAAGCGCGCCGTCCCGCACCTCGGCGAGCTGGAGAGACCCACCGCCCAGGTCGCAGACGAGGTCGTTCGAGAGTTCCCAGGCACTCGCGATCCCGAGGTAGGCGTATCGCGCCTCTGCGGTTCCCGAGATCGTTCGCAAGGTGACCCCGGTCGTCCGCTCGACGTCCCGGACAAAGTCCGGCCCGTTCGGTGCGTCGCGGACGGCGCTCGTGGCGACCGCGAGCGTCTTCGGCACTTTGAGCGAGCGAATCACGCGCGAGAATCGCCGGACGGTGGCGATGCCCCGAACGACGGCCTCGGGCGAAAGACTGCCGTCGGCGCCGGTCCCCGATCCGAGACGGGGTGCGTCCTTCGTCTCGTAGATCGCCCGTACCGTGCCGGAACTCGAGGTTTCGAAGACGACGAAGCGCGCCGTGTTCGACCCGATGTCGATCACTCCGATCGTCGGGACCACTCGGGTCGCGGGCCCCTCGTGCTCGAGGTCGGCGAGCCGGGCCCGGTGCATGGCCCCCGAGACTCCTTCGACTCTAATAGGGCTCGGGTCGCGCGCGCCGCCGGGCTGGTCCGCTCCGAATGGTTTACGTGGGTGGGTCCGTCTGCCTCGGCAGGGTGGGTTCGGTGGTCCGAGGCGATTTCGAGGGCACCGTTCGCCCCGAACGGGTCGCCCGGGAGGTGGCCCGGATCCTCGACGAGGTATCGACGGCGGTCGACCAGGTGGTCGCGGCGTCGCATCCATCGCCGGCGGCCCTGCACCGACTGCACCGCCAGATGCGACGGCTTCGTACGGGCCTCGCCCTGTGGGAGGCGTTGCTGCCCAGCGCCGAACGCGAACTCCTCCACCCGCTCGACGTTCGGATCAAGCGACTCTCCCGCTTGGTCGGTCGGATCCGCGACCGGGATATCGCGCTCGCCCTCTTGCAACGCTACGACGGGCGACGGGCCCGCGGCCGGGATATCCTTCGGGTCGCGCGCTTCCGCGCGCGCGTGCAGGACGATGCGCGCACGGGACGAGAGCTATTGCGGGCGTTCCTCCGTTCGGAGAAGCAGGCGCACCTCCTCGACGACGTAGCGGAGCGCCTGCGCAGCCTGCCGCGGTCGGGTTCGTTCCGGGACGCCGAACGAGCGGTCGCGCTCGCGCACGCTCGCGCCTACGAGACGCTCCGACGGGCGCATCGCAAGGCGCTTCGCCGCCCTTCGATGGAGCGGCTCCATCGGCTCCGGATCCGCATCCGCCGCGCGCGTCAGTTCTCCGACCTCGCCACGGCGCTCGACCCCCGTCACCAGCGACCGTTCGCGAACCCGCTCAAGAGCATCCAGGAGGACCTCGGCGACCTCCACGACCTCGACATGGTACTGGTCGGGCTCGAGAAGGAGGTTCGCGACACCGGCTGGGCCCAGGCGCTGAGGGACGAGCGGAAGCGCCACCGCAAGGCGATCCTCGACGTGCTGAAGACCCAGGTCCCGCTGCCCGAGGAAGAAGCCGCCGTCCGGCCGCGTGCGAAGTGACCGGGCCTCGTCGAGTTATGACCTCGCCCGACCCTCCCCGGATCGTGTCGCCTTCTCCGGGCGGTGATCTCGCGGGCGCGGTGCGGAACGCCCTCGGAGAAACGGGGGCGATGGGAGCGACCGCGCGCCAGATCGCGACCCGGCTCGACGACCGACTCGAACGAGTGTCGGAGGCGCTCGACGCCCTGCGCGACCGAGGCGACGTCCTGCGGATGGGTCGGGGGCTGTTCGTGCTCCGGGACTTCGAGCGCCTCGCGGAGCGGGACGACTTCGTCGACCCGGCGGCCTTCACGGAACGGTTCGCGCGAGAGAACGGCGTCTCCCTCGGCCGCTACGCGGGACCGATCACATTCCGGCCCAACGAGGCGCTGCCGGTCCACCGTTGGTGGCCGTACGTCCAGGGCTACTCGGCCGAGTTCGTCTCGAACGTCGTGGCCGCGGCCGAACTTCCCCGACGGGCCACGGTCCTCGACCCGTTCGCCGGCAGCGGAACGACGCTCGTGGAGGCTCGCCGGGCCGGGGCCCGCGCTCTCGGTACGGAGCTCCTCGCGCCGGCGGTCCTCGCGGCACGAGTGAAGACCCGATTCGAGCTCGACCCCCGGGGGCTCGGACGAGCGGCGGACCAGGTGCTGCGACGAGCCCGCACCCTTCCGCCGGGAGACCTTCCGTTCCTTCGAGAGACGCGCCGGCAGTTCGCCCCCGATACGCTCCGCGATCTCACGCGGCTTCGCGATGCCCTTCCCCCGGAAGGGGACCCGACCTCCGACGCGTTGCGGCTCGCGTTCGGGCGGATCCTGATCCCGTCGAGCCGCCTCCATCGCTCGCCGTGTCTCGGGTACGGGAAACGACCCGAGCGACCGACGGTCCCCGTGTTCGAGCGGTTCCGTCGGGCGACCGAGGAGATGGAGGCCGACCTCGTCGCGCTCGAGCGGGAACGGCGGGCGTGGGGACCGCGCGCGGTCGTGGCGGTCCAGGACGCGCGTACGGGTGCCTGGCCCGAAGGCTCGGTCGACCTCGCGGTGACGAGCCCGCCGTACGTGAACGGGATGGATTACGTGATGAACTACAAGGTCGACCTGGCGTGGCTTGGCTATGCGCGCTCCTATGCCGACCTTCGGGCCCTGCGCGGGGCGCAGGTGGCGTGCGATAACCTACCGCGTCGCGAAGCGGCCCCGTACCTCGAGACCGACCCCCGTGCCGATCCCTGGCTGCGAGAGGTGCTCGGGCGGATCCGAGAGAACCTCGGTCGTAAGGGGACGTACCGACGCGACGATATGCACGCCGTCGTGAACCGGTATTTCGCCGACCTCGCCCCCGTGCTCGCCGGGGTGTACCGCGCCCTCGTCCCGGGCGGACGGTTTGTCGTGGTCGTCGGCGACTCGCTGCTCGCGGGGGTCTACGTACCGGGCGACCTCCTCCTCGCGCGTCTCGGAGCGTCCCGCGGGTTCCGGATCGTCTCGGTCGAAGCGGCGCGACGTCGGCGCAGCGGGCAACGCCGGAGCTTCGAGCTGCGGGAGTCGATCGTCACGCTCGAGCGGCCCCGGGGCGCGAGCTGACCGGCAGCAGCTTCATCGACCGGACCGCAGATACCGGAGCGAGATGTTCTGTCCGGTCTGCGGCCGTGCGATGAGCGGACCGGGCCCGGGGTCGACCGTTCCCTTCCCGATGTACGTCTGCGGCCACGACGGCGTCGTCTACGACCGACACCGCGGCTCCTGGCACGGCCTTCCCGAGATCAGCGAGAAGCTGTGTTGCCCGATCTGCGGCGGGCCGATGGAATTTCAACCGAAGGAACCGCCGCACCGGATCTTCTTCTGCTTCCAGTGCGGCACCACGTTCGACAAGGAGCAGAGCGCGTGGTACGGCCTTGCGTACCACCTCCCTCCCTGAACGCAACGACGGAACTGCCGCTCGAAGCAAACCCTTA
>JASHUP010000112.1 GCA_030039915.1 Thermoplasmata archaeon
GCGCGGAGGACCCGGACGACTTGATCCCTCGCAAGGTACGGAAATAGCGGACTGTGAAACGGGCTTTCGATCAGCACTTCGTGGTATCCAAACGCGGGGGCCCGTTCGAGCACGGTTGAGGCATTCGGCGCTGGCCGGCCGCCACGGTCAGAGGTCACGGTCGGGAATCGATTCGGGATGACCCGGACCTGCCACCCGCGTTCGTTCGGGCGACGCCCGACCTCCGCGACAGCCGCCACCTCGGGGGGCGTGCGCGCTTCGTTTCCCTCGCAGAAAGGACACTCCACGGACGCGGGAGTCGTGGGAGGGGTCGTTGCGTGTTCGTTCGGCCGCGCCGAACGACCCGGCACGACGATCACTCGTTGGCGGGTGATCGGGTCGACGCGGATCTCGGTCACGGCGCGGCGGGTGGGGTAGGCGGTCGAAGTTGATGAGGTGTGTCCGGGCGGCCGTGCGAGCCGAACTCCGCGAGGGGTCCCGATACCAGCGGAATGAGCAGCTCCGCGGCCTCGAGCCCCCCGTGGGCCGAGATCATCCGGTGCGGCCGCGAGGGCGCACCCGGAACCGCATAGCTCACTCCTCGTGGACTGGGGAGTAGCACCACCAAGTCCCCGAGCCGTTCCGAAAGTTCCGGGTGGAACGGAGGAGGGCCGAAGAGGCCGACCTCGACCGCCTCGGGAACGTCGAGAATCCGGCCGCCGGGCGCGAGACGAGACGCCAGGGCCTCCCGGAGTCGAGGGAGATGGCCCGGGCGAGCGGAGAAGTAGGCCGCCCGACGGTCCCCTGAGGGGGGCCGCGAAAGGTGCTCGAGAATCGACGGTTCGCGGTCGACCGCGAGCTGTTGGTCGGCGGCCAACGGTACCTGGCCGTGGTCGCCGGTGAGAAGAAGCAACGTCCGCTCGGCGACGTTCGAGGGCACCCGGCGGACCACGAACGAGAGGAGATGGCCCATGCGCTCGAGCTCGAGGTCGACGAGGTCAGGGCGGGTCCCCCGCACGTGCTGGACCACGTCGAGGTCGTCGCGGTAGACCACCACCAACGGAGGAGGTTCGGGACGAGAGAGCGTCTCGACCAACGTCAAGGCGAGGTCCGTGCCGGTCGAGTAGGGGACGAACAAGGCGCCGTCGTAGACCATCCGGGTGAACCCGCTTCCCCCGAATCGGTCTCGGGAGAGTACGAAAGAGCTCACGCCCCGGCGGTAGATCGTAGGGGTCCCCGAGACGACTTCGGGAGTCCAATCGGGGCCCACCAGCGCCTCGGCCGGCCCGACCCCGAGCGGAGACATCCGCAAGACTTCGACGACCGTTCCGAACCGCGGCAGGTAGATCCGGTGACCGACGACGCCATGCTGCGCGGGTGCAGCCCCGGACGATAGGCTCGTGAGGGCCACGGTGGTGGTCGTGGGGAAGACCGAAGTGAGCGGTCGACCGTGGTCGATCCACCTCGATGCGGTTCCGCCGGGTTCCCGCTCGGCGGAGGCCCTTAGTGCGGTCCATCCAAGCCCGTCGAGGAGGAACAGCACCACCGGGCCAGTCGGCGGGCGGCCGCGGAACGGATCGAGACGTGCGTCGAGCGGCGGGAGCGGCGGGCCGAGGTCGGGACCGGACGACGACGAGGCCGACCAGAGCGTGGAGGCGAGATTGCCCAGCGATCGGCCCCGATACGCCGGCAACGGCACCCCGAGCCGAGGGTCAATGGTCATCAGCTCTTCCGCCTCGGCGAGGAGGGTCGACCGGGAGGATGGGCCCGAGAACTCGGTCAGAAGGCTTCCCACCGTTCGTCGCGACTCGGGGCTGGATACTTAACGACCGCTGACCCGAAATCGCAGTCAGGGAAAATCGTCGAGCACGACCTGTCGTTGGAGGCGCGGGGCGAGACGCTCGGTGCGCACGGAGACGGTTCGGACCGATCGCGCTCCGCCCGTGCGCTCGATGTCCCAGAGCTCGCGAGCGAGACGGACCGCCGCCTCCGAGAGAGGTCCCGGTCCTTCCCGTGCCGCCCCGAGCGACCGACTTCGTTGTGTTCGGGAGAAGTCCGACCAGCGATAGGCGACCCCGACCGCTCCGTAGCGGAGATTCTCTCGCTCCAATGCCCCCGCGAGGTCCGTCGCGAGAGTCCGCACAGTTCCCTCGACCTCCTCCCAGCGGGCCGCGTCGCGAGCGAACGTGTAGTCGGTGGAACGAGACCGGGGCTCGTCCGGTCCCTCCGGTTCCTCCCGGGGCTCTCCGCGAGCGAGCGCAATGAGCTCGGCCCCGAACGAACCCAGGTCTCGGGAGAACTCCGACGGTTTGCGCGAGGCCAGTTCACCGATCGTCCGAATCTCGTGCCTTCGCAGGACCTCCTCCGTCTTCGGCCCCACGCCCGGGATTGCGCGTACGGGGAGAGGGCTGAGGAAGGCGGCTGCGTTCGCCGCGGTCACGAGTCGGATCCCCGCGGGCTTCGCGCGGTCGGTCGCGATCTTCGCGATGATCCGGGACTCGGCGATCCCGATCGACGCCGGGAGACGAAGTTCTTGGAGGAGCTCGCGCTGGATTCCCTCGGCCACCCGCTGCGCTTCGTTCGCATCCACCCCGTCGAGCACGACCGCCGCCTCGTCGATGCTGAAGGGCACGACGGACCGCGAGTGACGTCTCAGCAGCGTTCGGACTTCGCCCGCGACGCG
>JASHUP010000113.1 GCA_030039915.1 Thermoplasmata archaeon
CTGATGGGCCGAGTTCGCGGCTTCAAGGAACCTCCGGCGAACGGCGTCGCCTTCTTCGTCGGCCACCGCGCGGTCGGCTCGGACAAGACCGAGCCCGTCACCTTCATCGTGGAACCTCCCGAGCCGCTGAACACGTATCTCTACCGATGCGACTCGACGTTCTTCCTCGAACCCCTGCTCGCGATGGTCCACGAGCCGGATGTCTGGGGCCTGATCGTCATGGACCGGGCCGAGGTTACGTTGGGACTGCTGCGGGGAAAGCGGGTCGAGCCGCTCCGCAACCGGCAGTCGCTGGTGCCCAGCAAACATGGCCGCGGAGGACAATCCCAGCATCGCTTCGAGCGGATGATCGAGCATGCGGCGCACGAGTTCTTCGTCAAGATCGCCGAGATGTCGGCCGAGCTGTTCCTCCCTCGAAAGGACCTCCTGAAAGGGATCCTGCTCGGCGGCCCGGGCGCGACGAAGGAGTACTTCTACAAGGAGGCCTACCTCCAGTACGAGCTTCAGCAGAAGGTGGTTCAGCCGCTTTTTGATACGGGTTACACCGACGAGTACGGGCTCCGAGAGCTCGTCGAAAAAGCGACCCAGACCCTCCACGGCCTTGAATTGACCGAGGAGAAGCGGCTCATTCAACGGCTGCTCAACGAGATCCGCAAGGCGGAAGCGGGTCTCGCGGCGTACGGGGAGACCGACGTGAACCACGCGCTCGACCTCGGCGCCGTGGATGTGCTGATCGTGAGCGAGGGCTTGCGAAAACAGCGCGTCCGGTTCCGATGCTCCTCGTGCACGAACGAGTTCGACCGGACGCTCCCGGACGAGGAGATCGACACGGTCCTCGACGGTCCCTGTCCGACCTGCGGCCAGCGCTCCCTGAGCGAGGTCTCGAGCGAAGACTTCGTGGAGGGCCTCTTCCGCCGCGCGGCCGACTCGGGGGCGACCGCGCGTCTCGTGTCCACCGAAAGCGAGGAGGGTGAGCTCCTCGCGAAAGCGTTCGGCGGAGTGGCCGCGCTGCTGCGCTACCCGCTGGGGTCCCGTGCCCCCGCCGCGCCGTCGCGGTCGACGCCGACGAACTAGCGACTCCCCGACACCGCGATGCGGTCGCCCTCGGAGAGCGACGACCCTCACCAGAGGTGGTCGAGGGGGTCGTCCTCGGGGGACGACGGTCCTTCGGGAGTCGTCGGGGCGCGGGCCGGTGCGGACGGGCTCGTGGCCCCCGGCGGGTAGAGGACGGCGTTCGGGTAGAGAGGAGGCGGGATCTTGCGCCGGCGAGCGACGACGGCGAGCGCGAGGATCGCGCCGACCGTCGCGACTCCGGCTCCGATCACGACGAGGCCGAGGAGCGAGCGCGGGGTCGCGCCGCTCGCGGACCCAGGACAGCCCACACCCGATTGGAGGCATTGCTGGGTCTGCGCGGGTTGGTTGCCCGTTTCAGGAACCCCCTGCACGGTAGCCGAGGAGACGGTGCTGCTGGGGGTATCGGCCGCGGCGAGTCCAGAGGATTGGACCGCTGTACTGGTGACGGCGGAGTTCGACGCACCGGAGTCGAACCGCCAGCTCGAGGCGACGAGCCCGAAGTGCCCTTGGCTACCGAGGTTGAGGTCCAGCGTGGACATCTGGGCGGTCGCGGTCCCGTTCAGGTTCCCGTCCCAGGGCTGGTTCGCCGAACCGAACAGGTCCGCATCGGTCGGGATGAACACGACCCCTTCCCGGAGGCTGAACGGGCCCGACAGCGTGAGCACGATCGCGGGGTAGGTGACGCCCCCGAAACTGAAGGTGCTGCCGGCAAGGTACGATCCCGCGAGACTGACCGTTCCGTTGCCGGCGATCGTCACTCCGCCCGAGACCGGGCCGAGGACCACGCTCTTGAGCGGTGCGTGGGCCGCATAGTAGTACGAGTAGTCGGCCGCGCCGGCGGCCGTGAAGTTGCTCGTGGAGGACCAGGAGTCTCCCGGACTCAGGTCGGTCGGGAAGAGACCCAGTGCCGGGGAGAAGTCCACGGAAGCATCGCCGGAGATGCTCGCCGCCAGGTAGTGAGTGTGCGGGCCCAGCCAGCCGAGCTCGGGGAGGTCGGCCGCGCTGGATTCCGTCACGTTCGCGCGGAGGAACACGGTGGAGTTCTCGACCGCGACCGCGGGGACGTCACCGGTCCCGGCGAGTTGAACGACTCCCGAGGTCGTGACGTTCGTAAACGAGGTCGTGGACTCCCAGGCTCGGTACGCCTCGTCCATCCAGCGGGTCGGGGCCGAGCACGTGAGGTAGCAGAAACGGACCTGGAACGCAACGCCCATGGTCCGCAGGACCGTGAGTTCAAACTGGGTCGCCGAGGTGTTGTTCTCGTACACCGTCACCGTGTAGCCGAACGTGGCGTTTCCCTCGTAGATCCATCCGTCGGAGGCCGCGATGGGACCCACGGAGACATTCTTCACGGCCCCGTACGACCAAACTCCGACCGCGGACGCCGGCGCGACGGGGGCGGCGCTCGCAGGATTGGAGACGACAACAAATACCATGAGCGCTGCCACTACTGTTGCCATCAGGACCGGAGTTGCATGCTTCGATGCGGTCATCGCCATCGCGCTTCTCTCGCCTCTTCGGAAGGAAATCATGAGATGCCTGACTTTTAAACGGGCGCTCCGGCCGGGTGCCCTCGGTTTGGACGCCGTGCTACAGCGTCGCAATCCAGGGGGTCGATGACCTGCGCGCGTTGACGGACGCGGAAGCGCGCGTCATCGCCGTTCTTCTGGCCGCCCGACCGGACCGGGAGCGGGAGCGCCTGCGACAGGTCCCCGTCCCCCGATCGACCTACCATGCGGTCCGAAAGCGTGCCTACGAGGAAGGGTGGCTTCGCGACCGCTACATCCCCCACCCCGTCCCCCTCGGAAGACCCTGGGTGACGTTCCTGGTCGCCCGACCGTTCGCCGACCGAGCGGAGGAGTTCGGGCGGACGGTCGCTCAGGATCCGGGGAATGTGGTCCTCTGGTCGGGGGCCCAGACCGCACTCGCGGTCACGTTCCATTCCCAGCCCGGATCGGCGAAGAAGCTCCTCGCGCGATTCGAGGCCGGTCGCCTCGCTTCGGCGCCGTGGTCGGTCACCGTGCGGGTCGATGCGCCCACGGTCCCGGTGTACTTTGACTTTGAGGGATTATGGTGCCACCTCGCGGGACTCGAGGGAACGCTCGCCTACCCTCACGGGTTGGGGGGGCCCACGACCGGGCGCGAGGGCGCCGACGCGGAGGTCACCCGACTCACCCCGCATCAGCAATGGGCCGTGGCCGAACTATTGCGTCGCCCGTTCGTCGCGACCGACCAAGGACGAGGGGGACACCTCGTGGGTCCGTTCGGGCTACCGTTCTCTCAACGAAAGATGCTGGCGAAGGGATGGGTGACGCACCGGACCCTGCTCGACCCGGCTCGGGTCCCCGAGCACCGCGGGAAGAGCGCGGATCAGGTCGTGTTCATCTCCGGGTCGCCGAAGAGCGGGGCCCGCCCGGACGGCTTGTTCTACACCCTGACCCGCGAATGCCGCGTTTACCCGTTCCTCTTCGTGGTCGGGGAGGAAAGGTGGCTAATCAGCGCGCTCGGAGGCGCGAGCGCGACCAACCCCGACCCCCAGGGAGTCCGCCGGCCCGTCCTGCCGACCCTCCGGCAGTACCTCGAAGGGATCGAGATCCTGCAGGAGGCCGCGACGGGATTCGCCGCCTTGGTCGACCACCGGTACGACCGGTTGCTGACTCCCGAGCCGGCCACTCCTGCGTCGAAGCCATGATATCCTCTCTCTGAGCCCGGTTAGGCTTGGGCGCGTAGCCTAGCCTGGATAGGGCACCGGGTTCCTAACCCGGCGGTCGAGGGTTCAAATCCCTCCGCGCCCGACTCTTGCGACCGAGGTCGGAACGGAGGCCGGGTCCACGGCCGGGCGACGGGGACCGCCTCAGCAGCGGGTCGGGCTACCCGAGCCGTACCCGGGGGTCGAGATAGGCGTACAGAACGTCCACGACCACGTTCGCGATCACGACGAAGTAGGTGAACAGAATGATCGTTCCGAAGATCAGGCCAAAGTCGAAGGTCCCCCCGGCCTGATTCAGCGAGAAGGCGAAGAGGCGCCCCACTCCATCGAGGTCAAACACCGTCTCGATGATCGGGAAACCGGCCATGAACCCGGCGAATGTGAGTCCCAGCACGGTGATGACGACGTTGAGTGCATGGCGGCCCGCGTGTTTCGTGATCACCGTCGACTCTGGGAGTCCCTTCGCCCGGGCGGTCCGGACGAAGTCGAGGTTCGCGACCTCAAGCATGCTGTTGCGCACGTATCGGAGGAGGATCGCGACGGTCCCGTAGGCGATGACGAGCGCGGGAAGCAACAGGCGCAGGACCGTGTCGAGGGCGAGCCAGTAGTCGCCGTGGAGGAGAGAGTCGACCGTCGGAAAACCGGTCGGGGTCGACTGGTATCCGCCGACCAGCCAGGTTGGGTAGCCGAACGAATTCAACGGCGACCCGTAGATGCCGCAGGACGCCGGTGGCCACGAGCCGTAGAAGTCGAGGAACGTCGTCGAATGCGGGCAGATGAACGAAGTAGTATGACCCGCCGCGATGGCGGAGGTCACCCCGGCGAGCACGAGCGTCCCTAAGAGGAAGCCCGGCAGGGCGTAGCCGGAGAACGAGAGTAACCGGGTCGCCTGGTCGAGCGGGCGGTTGCGATGGGTGGCCGAGAGATTGCCGAGGGGCAGGGCGAAGACAACCACGAAGAATAGGGACAAGAGCGCGAGCTCGAGGGTGTAGGGAAGAAAGATCGCGAGGGCGCTCGTGACCGGGAGTCCCCGTAACGGCGGCAGACCCGAGTAGCCCTTTCCGACCGTGCTGGTCTGGCTCACGTATCCCCACTGGAACGTGAGCGCGTCGTAGATGTACCGCCCCCATTGCACCGGAACGGGCTGGTTGAGGTCGAGCACGGCGACCGCCCTCGAGAAGGCGGGATTCGGGCACTGCTGTCCGGGATTGGTCGGACACGGCACCGTCGGATCCGTCGGCTGGCTCCGAGGGTTGGCGGGGTAGTACGCCCCGATGCGCTGCGGGATCGGGATCGACGCGACGAGCACGAAGGTGATGGTCATCACGCCGATGATGACCGGAACGAGCAGGGCGAGCCGACGGACAATGTAGACCCACATCCTCATCGGCGCGTTCCTCCCCCTGGTCCCGATCCGTGGTCCGGGTCATCGGCCGCCGCCGAAGCGGAGGCCCCCGGGCGTACGAAGACTCACTTCGGCTGGAACTTCAGCGAAATCGAGTTCACGCAATGGCGCGTGTTTCGCGGCGTGAATCGCTCCCCCTCGAAGACATGGCCGAGGTGGCCGCCGCAGCGCGCGCACTGGATCTCCACCCGTTCCCCGTCCGCGTCGGGGACGCGACGCACCGCCCCCGGGACCTCCTGGTCGAAGGCCGGCCAACCGCAGTGGGCGTCGAATTTGTCGTCCGACCGATAGAGCGGAGCCCCGCACTGTCGGCACTCGTACGTTCCGGGCCGGAAGTTCGTCTCGTACTCGCCGGAGAACGGGGGCTCGGTTCCCTTGTGGAGTATCACGCGTTGCTCGGCGCGCGAAAGCGGTCTCAGAGTTGGAGCCGGGTCGGACACATCGCGCCATTCGGAGGTGAATACTAAGGGTTGATGGCTCCCCCGGAGGGAATCCCGCGCAGTGCGGTCGAGTCGCCGCGCGCGGAATGGTTTGCCGAAACAGCGTCCTCAAGGCCGACGTGCGTCGCACGGGGAGCTTATATCGAACTCGATTCATAACCCGATAGTATGCCTTCCTCCGCTGCCAAGGGACCGATGCCCGGTCGCGTCCTCTGGCTCTACGCGCTCGCGACACTGGAACGGGAGGGCTCGCTCTACGGATACGCCTTATCCGACCGGGTGGCGGAGCGGACCGAAGGCGCGTGGCGACCCGGCGCCGGCGCGATCTATCCTGCCCTCCAGTCGCTCGTCCGTCGGGGTGCCGCGCGCGCGACGAAACAAGGTCGGCGTAGGGTGTATTCCATAACCCCGCACGGGCGCGCCGTGCTGAAGAGAATTCGGATCCAGATGGCCGGACCGGGACCGGGAGCACCGGACCTTTCGCTCCTCTGGGCCGAGATCGCGGGGGAACCCGACCCCGGCGCGCACGTGCTCCGCCGGCTCCACCTCCAGCTCGAATCGGTCGATGCGCTCCTCGCGCGACAGCCCGACGCCCGCTCCGCCGGGCGACTCGTGCGGGAAGCGGCCATCGACGAACTCTCGGGCGCGCTCGATCGGCTGCGCTCTCGGGGAAGGGGCTCGAGGATCGTGCAGCGATCGAAGTCGGGGGGGCCTCGCTGATGCCGGACAGCGCGATCGTCGTCAAGGACCTTTCGAAAACGTATGGGTCCGGCGACCGGGCCGTCCGAGCCCTGGACCACGTCACGCTTTCGATTCCGTCCGGT
>JASHUP010000114.1 GCA_030039915.1 Thermoplasmata archaeon
CGGGCCATTCGGGGCCCCACGCCCGTAGGAGGCGGTCGCGCCCGCGAGGCACCACCGAGGAGCATGGGCGCGGCCAGATTCGAACTGGCGACCTTCACCGTGTCAGGGTGACGTCATAACCACTAGACTACGCGCCCGCTCGGGCGGCCACCGACGACCGGCACTTATGCCCTTCGGAAGAACCGTCAGCCGTAGCCGCCGGGGAACTGGCTAGGGTCGGGGTGGTCGTTCCAGTTGTAGTATCCCATCGACTGTCGCTGGGCCTCCGTGGACTCTTGGCGAAGACCGCCCTGGAACGAGCCGTAGACGTCCCGCACCTGCTCCTCGATCGAGCGGGCCCGCTGGAGCGCCTCGCGGACGTGACTCGCGTCGAGGAACTCGCTTCCCGAGACCGCGGCGAGGTCGCCTGCGGTACGGATGAGGCCGCCCAGCTCGCGAAGGCGCAGGGTGAGGGCGTTCCGCCGTCCGTCCAGGACCTCGGCGCGCCGACGAGCCTCCCCGATCAGTTCGAGGATCGCGGCGCGGGTCGCGGGACGGATTCGCCCGTCGACCGCGATCTCCTGGGCACAGAACTGGGCGATGCGAAGGCGGTTGGCCGGAGTGTCCGGCATCGCGGTCTCGAGCAGGACCTCGTAGCCCGAGCCGGCGATCCGCGACCGGTGCGGCGAAAGGATCCGGTGGATGTCCTGGATGTTCGCGGCCGCCACGAGGATGAAATCGCACGGGACGCCGTCGACCCGCACCGCCGCTCCACCGGACTGCGGATTGCGCCCGGTGATGGGGAACCGCTTCTCCTGCATCGCCGTGAGGATGTGGCGCTGGAGGAACCCCAAGTGGGGCAGTTCGTCGATGAAAAGGACGCCCTCATGGGATTCGTGGATCGCTCCGGGAATGACCCGCTCATACGGGAGGGTCCCGAGCTGCGGATGGCCGCCGTAGGGGTCGTGACGGACGTCGCCGAGCAGCTCCGTTTCGGTCGCGCCAGTCGCCATCAAGAACGTGTTTCGATCGAGCTTGACCAACACCTTGCGCGGACTTTGGTGCTGCAGCGTGCGCCGGCGCTCGAGCGCCCGCTGGTCGAGGACCTTGATCTGATCGCCGGCCCGCTCGTAGGCCACGACCTCCTCGACTCCCGAGCGAAGGCGGGTCGTGCGGACCGACTCCTGCGGGTTCCCGCCGGGGCTCACGGTGAGCTCGAGGATCCCGCCCACCAGATCACGGAACGGGTTTCCGCTTCCCGAGACACCGGGAGGCATCTGCTTGACATTGCCGCAACTCGGACAGTATCGCTCCGTGGGCAGGGAGTAAAAGCTGCACCGGGGGCAGCGGTACCCGAGTCGCTCGGCGACCGTCGCCGGGGCCTCGGACGGAGGGATGAGCTCGCCTTCCACCGACCGCGCCGCCTCCCGCTCGCGGTAGACCTCCTCGCGAGCGACGACCTCGACGCTCGGACGTTCGGGGTTCTCGGGGTTGTGGACCACCCGGAGCTCGGTGCGGGGCCGCTCGAGGTGAAGGGCGAGCGCCTGAGCCGTCATCGACTTCCCGATGCCGGGAGGGCCGACCAGCAGGAGGTGGCGACGCTGGTAGGCCGCGATGCGGGCGATCTCGACGGCCTTCTCCTGTCCGATCACCCGCTCGAGCGGGTCGGTCGGAATGTGAATGTCCGCGGTGGTCTCGATCTCGTCGAGCGCCATCGGGAGGCGGGCGGTGCCGTCGGTCGCCGGAGTCGTCACGGTCGCTCCGGAAAGCGTTGAGCGGGGTAATAGGTTCGTCGCGGAGCCTCGGGGAGACTCCGCGACGTGCGGGAGCGGGGCCTACCGGCTTGCGCCGGGGGCCGCGAGGTCCGCCTTCGTGAAGACCTTGACGTTCTCGGGCATCTTCCCGATCGGTCCGAGCCGCGTGGCGACGATCGTCGGGATCCCCTTCTCTTGAGCCACATCGAGGAGACGCTGGCTGACGATCCCGTCAAACACGACGGCCTTGGCCGGGGCGGCAAGCGTAGCGATCGCCTCGATCATGTCCTTCACCGGGGCCTCGCTCACGACCTCGTCGGCCTCCCCGACGAACAGGGTCTTCGACGCCCCCTCGACGCCGTCCAAGAGCTCGAAGTAACGCTGGAGCTCGGGGGTCAGCGGCGCGGCCGCCGGCGGCGGCGGGGGTGGGGGCGGAGGAAGCGGCTGGCGCGGTGACGGGGCGCGCTCGCGCTCGTCGCGTCGCCCGCCGCCGGATCGGTCCTCCCGCCGCTCGTCCCGTCGCTCCTCGCGCCGCTCGCCACGGCCGCCGCCCTCCTCGCCGCGTTCCTCTCGCGGTTCCCGAGTCGCACCGGTCGACTCGAAGCCGCTCATCTCGAGGTACTGATTGAGCGGGATCTTGTTCCGGAGGCACTTCAGGAGTTGCTTCTGCGTCAGCTCTTCGACCTCGCTTCCACGCGGAGCGCGTGCCACGAAATCGATGTCCATCGTCTGAAGCATTTCGCGGAGGATGAGTTCCCCGGCGCGGTCGCCGTCCGTGAAGACGGTCACCGTCTTCCCGCGCGACAGGTCCTTCACGGTTTGCGGGACGCTCGTCCCCTCGACGGCGATGGTGTTCTTGATCCCGCAGCGGAGCAGGTTCAGCACGTCCGACCGCCCCTCGACCACGATCAGCGCGTCCGCCTGGTCGATGTTCGGTCCGCTCGGAAGGTGCTCGGGCCCATAGGTCGTGATCTCCTCCACTTGGACCGCCTTGCGGACGGCCTCCGTCAGGTCGAGGCCGACGCCCTTCGACTCTTCCTGAAGGTGCGCGAGGATCTCCTTCGCGCGCTCGACGACCTTCTGGCGCTTCGAGATGCGGATGTCCTCGACGCTCACGACCTCGATCTTGGCTCGGCACGGGCCGATGCGGTCGACGGTCTCGAGCCCCGAGGCCAGGATCGCGGTCTCGACCTGGTCGAGGGACGACGGGATCAGGAT
>JASHUP010000115.1 GCA_030039915.1 Thermoplasmata archaeon
CGCGCGAGGCCAAAGAGATCCGGCGCTCGTCGACCGGGGACGTGGGCCTCCTCTACTCGGGAGACGGGATCGAATCGGTATGGGTGTCCAAACAAGCCGAACGAGTCGACCGACGCTGGTTCTCGTACCCCCGCATCGACATCCTGGTGGTTCTTCGCGGCCGGCTTAGGGTGGAATTTCGGGATGGGAACGTCTCCCCGCGTATTCTCGAACCCGGGGACGTTCTCGCGCTACGCGCCAACACGCGCTGCCGGGCGTACCGGTGGCCGCGCCACGCCCCCAAACCCACCATCTTCCTCGCGGTCTACCGAAAAGCCGGAAGGACGCGGCGCAGCAGGCCCGGTCACCGGACCGGCCGCTGAGCCCCGGAGCCAAACGGTCGATTCCCGGGCCGCCGGGCGCGAATCGGATGGGCACCCGCCTGTCTCGCGGGGTCGACGCGCCCGCTGGGTAGGTCTACCAATCGTACGGGGATCGCAGGTCGTGTCCCGTTTCGACCACCGACTTGAGGTTCATCATGAAGTACGTCCAGCCGCGGATGGCTCCGTCGTAGAGCTCGCCCCACGCAGCACCTCGACGAAACCCGGTGTGAGTGAACGTGACCACGGTCCCGCCGGCCTTTCGTGCGAGCGCGATTCTCAACTTCGTTACTCCCAGCCGTTCCAGACCGGGCCACTGCCAGGTCAGCGTGATCGACTTCCCGGGAACAAACTGCAGCACCTTCCCGGTGTGCGTCGGACCTCCCTCCCAGGTGAACGCGTAGTTACCGCCCGTGCGCGCGGAGAGGGTCGCCCGGTCCATGAACCACCGGGTGAGGAGTTTCGGGTCCGAGATCGCCTGGAAGACTCTCGGTTGAGCAGCCCGGACGAAGATCGGCATCTCCACCGTTCGCAACTTCGTGGCGCTCATGGACGTGCGGCACCCGCCGTGCTGGGTCGTCGCGGAGCGGGCCTTCCCATTAAGTCAGGGAGCCCGCCGGGCAGCCCTCGTTCCACGCCGGTCCGGGCCATGCGACGGTATCGACTTGACCTCATATGAACGGGAAGGTGAATGAAAGAATACCGGGACCGCCTCGAACTCTCGCGCGTTCGAGCTTCGAAATCCGGCGTGACTCCCGCGCGCACCGACGCTACGCGTTGGCCTGAGCCGCATCTTGGATGAGCTGCAACGCGAGGGGAATGTCCCGGGCTTCGAGCACCCGAACCGTGACCCAATCCGCCGAGGAGCCCCCCGTCGAGACGCGCTCGTCGAACGCATTCTCGGACCGGTATTCCCGGATCCGCTCCTTGGTCAGACGGACGTCGAGGCGTTGATCTCCGTGAAAATGGGCGATTTCTCGATCTCCCACATGGACGGCGGACGCGTGGCCCCAGCGAGACGGCCGACGGACGACGCCCGGAATTTCGGACAACCTTCGATCCAATTCTTCCCGAACCGACGTCGGCTTCTCCCTCGGGTGACTGGTCATGACGACCCCCTCGCTACCGGTGTACCGGCCGACCGAGGAACTCGTGGATGGCATCGTCGAACTCCCGGGGGCGGGAGAGGTTGATCAGGTGGTCGGCTCCCGGGATCGTCTTCAGGACCGAGCCTCGGATTCCCGAGGTCATCCGATGGGCGATGAACCGCATTCCCGGAGCGTCTCGATCCCCGAGAAGGTAGATCGTCGGAGATGCGACCGACCCGAGACGCTTCGCGGCAGGGGGGTCGAGTCGCGTGGCGTGACTCGCGCTTGCGTCGGTGAAGATCTCGTCGAGATTGTCCCGGAGCATCGCGGTCACCAGGTCGAGCGAGGGTCCGGACTGGGCGGCGCACCAGAACTCCCGCATCCCGCGCACGGCGCCCTCTCGGTCCCCCGATTTGTAAGCTGCCTGGAGCGGAGCCATGAGGGCGTCCTCCTTCCGAAACGCGGCTGCCTCGTCGGGATCTCCCGAGAACTCGAGGCCGCCCACTCCCGCGGCGACGAGCACGAGACGATCGACGCGATCGGGATGCGTCAGGGCGAAATCGACGCCGATGCGTCCGCCGTTCGAGCATCCCACCACGGTAGCCCGGTCAATCCCTGCGGCCTCTAACACCGCTCGAAGGTCATCGACGTCCGAATACGGCGTGGTCGCGGGGGGTGAGCGGCCGAAACCACGAACATCGTACCGAACCACGGTGTTATCCTTCGCGTACCGACCGAATTCCCGGTCCCACATCCGGCGATCGGCGATGGCCGCGTGGACGAAGACGAGGGCGGGTCCTTTCCCCGAGGTTTCGAAGTAGACACTTCCGTCTGCGACCGGTAGGGTTCCCGAGCGGATCTGGCTCGTCATGTTCCCGGCAGTGTCCCAGACCGTGTATATGATTCTCCGAGAGATGCTGAAACGCTTCTTCGGTGGCTCAGGGGCCGGAGATGCGACCAGGGCCTGATGGTGGAGCGAGCGCGCTTCGCCAGGGGAGGTGCGCGAAAACCCGGTCGCCTTGACGGACCAGGGTCACAGCATACGTCATCGAGCTCGGGTTTGGTTTTAACCGCTCGGATTATTCGCGCCCCCGGCCACGATGTCCGACCGGGTCACCTTAGAAGACGTCCGAGCGGCGCGAGAGCGCATCCGATCCACGGTGCTGCGGACGCCGCTCGTCCCGTGGCAGGGGCCGTCGGGCGGCTCGAAGATCTTTCTCAAGTTGGACAATCTGCAACCGACCGGATCGTTCAAGGTTCGAGGGGCTGGAAACTCGCTCGCAGTCGCCGTCGAGCGCGGAGCCGTCCCCGGGGTTTACACTACGAGCGCCGGGAATATGGCGCAGGCGCTCGCGTGGCACGCACGGCGTCTCGGCATTCCCTGCACCGCCATCGTTCCGGACACCGCTCCGGAGGTCAAGCTGGCCGGGATCCGTCGGTACGGAGCGAACATCATTCAGCTGACCTGGGAGGGGGTCTGGGACGTCATGACCCAAGGTCGCTACGAACCGCTCGGCGACCTGCTCTACGTTCCTCCGTTCAACAGCAACCCGATGATCGCCGGGAATGGCACGGCCGGAGTGGAGATTTTCGAGGATCTGCCGGAGGTGAAGCGAGTGTACGTTCCGATCGGGGGCGGCGGATTGATCGCGGGGATAGCCACGGCCCTGCGTGCCCTCGATCCACGGATCGAGGTGGTCGCGTGTGAGACCGAAGCCGCCACTCCCTTCGCCGCGTCGCTAAAGGCGGGAAGGGCGGCGGAAGTGAACCGCCTCCCAAGTTTCGTGGACGGAATAGGCGCCCGCAACGTGCTGCCGGAGATGTGGGGTCGTCTTCTCGGATTGGTGAACGCATCCCGCACCCTGAAGCTCGAGCAGGTGGCCATCGCCGTCCGGAACTGCTTTGACCATCACCACGTCGTGGTCGAGGGCGCCGGCGCGACCTCCGTTGCTGCGGCGCTGGAGGACCCGGATCCGGGAGGGCCTGTGGTCGCCTTCGTCTCGGGCGGAAATCTCGATATCGCGAAGCTGGAAGTGATCCTCGCCGGGAAACTGCCCGGGGCGTGACCCCGGCAACGGCGAGGAAGCCTCTATCGAGCGGGGACAGACCGCGCGAGAACCTTGGCGATCGAGTCGAGCTCCGAAAGGCGTCGTGCCTTGCCGGACGCGAGCGGTCCGGAGGAGATCCCCTTCTCGCACCGGACGGTCGCGTTGCGCCAGTCGGTCGGGTCGTTCCCGTCGAGATGAAGGAGGATGTCGAAGATCGACACAAGAGCGGTAGACGCCTCGGCCCATAGGGCCACCTGACAGGTTCCGGACTCGAGCAACGCCCGCATCAGCGGTGCGATGCGCTCGGGAGAGTACACGGTGGCGAGGCGTTGGGCGTTGGCCGTGACCAGGATCGAGGGCGCGTCGACGCGCCCGGTGGACGAGATCAGCTTCTGGGCGTGCGAGGGCATTCTCAGGAACTCGACGAGTCCCTCGATGGAATGCGTCGACTCGTCCGCATGGAGCATCGTGGCCGCTGCGGTCTCGGCCTGACGGGCACCTTGGTCATCGGGCGAGAGCTCCCGAGGCGACAGAACGTAGACCGCCTCCTCCCGGATCGCATGCACGGACATCGGGTCGAGGGGGTCGAGGATCTCCTCCGGCAAACGGACGTCGGTCCAGTACACCCGGGGCTCGTACGGCTGCAGCGCCGCGAAGGCGAACCACTTCAGCAGCGTTCGGCTGTTCCCGGAGATGAAGATGGAGGACGGCTTCGCGAACCCGTCCGGAAAGAGTGCCTCGGCGGGAGACGTGCCCACCACGAGCGGGTCAAAGGAGCACGGCAAGATAAGAACCCAACCGTGGGTGCCCCGTTGCGTTTCTTAGTACCCCCGAGGAACTGAACGGTGACGGGGTTCGTTCTCGCGCCTTGTTCATCTGGCCTCGATATGTCCGGGCTCCGCGCGGGAGTCGGCCGACATGAGCCAGAACGATACGGGGTACTTCCCATCGACCAATTTTTCACCTAGAATTCGCTCTCGTTGCGCGTGCTGAAGCAAGCTCATGTTTCGGGGCCGGAAACGAGCTGCGCCCTGGAAGGGAACCGGGTGGCCATCTTCTCTCGCATGGCGGGGAACCCGAAGGGAGCGTTGGACCAGACCGCCCAAGGGATCCGTATGTCGTCCGGGGTCCCGTATCCCATCTTCAACTGGGTCCTCCGAACCAACTGCTCCGAATTCGAAATCGAGAGCCACATCGCGTCCAACGTCCAGCACTTCCACAACCTCGGGCTGCCGTTCCTCTGGGCGATCGGGCCGGGCGATCGCCCTCCGCAGCTGCGCGAGAAACTGCTCGCCGCGGGATTCGAAGAAGGTTGGTCTCCCGCGATGGCGGTGAACCTCGATGAGCTTCCGAGGGATTCCGCCCGGGAGGAGCTATCGATCGAGACGGTGTCCACGGACGACGAACTCAGGGTGTTCGCACGAACGCTGAACGCCGGAGACTTTCACGCTCCGGAAGCCGTCGAGCGCGCGATTCCAGCGCTGCTGCGTCCGACCGCATCGGCCTCTTCCGACGAGCCCGATCTGCGCTGCTTCGTGGGGTACCGGAACGGCGTGCCGGTCGCCACGGCGCTGCGGTTCCTCAGCAACGGAGTGGTTGGGATCTACGGCGTCGCTACGGTCCCGGAAGCCCGTCGCCGGGGATTCGGGGCGGCGATGACCGTCGCCGCGCTGCAAGACGGAAGGTCCCAGGGGTACGGGGTGGGAGTCTTGCTCGCCACTCCCATGGGCGAGCCCGTCTACCAGCGCTTGGGTTTCCGGGAGCTGTACCGAGTCGGTGAATTCCACTCGCCGGTGTCTCCTCCGCCGTCCGGGAAGGGCACCGTCGCGACGGTGGCTCGGTAATCGTCGCCGCGAGGTTCGTGCCGGTCCGGCCGGGCATCTCTTCCGAGTCCGCGAGCGACGGCGGCGAGTGGGGCCGCCGGTCGCGGAGCGATCCGAGGGTACGTCGGTGGGGTCAGCGAGCGAGCGCCGTGGCGATGGTGGCCACCACGCGGTCCACGTCCTCTTCGGTGGTCTGCCAGCCCGAAACGCTCACGCGCATCGCCCGACGGCCCCGCCAGGTGGTCCCGCCGAAGAACGCAGCCCCGCTTCGGTCGATCGCGGAGATCACTCGGTCCGTGTTGCGGTCGTGGTCCTCGAGCGTGGCACCCGATCGGAGATCGGGGAAGCGAACGAGTCCCTGGTTGATGATCGGCGGCGCCACCACCTCGGCGCCGGGCAGTTCGCCGACCCGAGTGACCAGCTCCTTCGCGAGGGTGCAGCATCGCTCGACGAGCTTCGCGACGCCGTCCCGGCCGAGCTGCCGGAGCGCCGCGTACGTCGGGAACCCTCGTGCACGACGAGAGAATTCTGGGTTCCAGTCGAGTTCGTCCCGAGCGCCGGTGTGCTGGATCAGATAGGACGCGTGATGGGACATCGACGCGGAGTGCGCTTCGCTGTCGCGGACGAAGGCGTAGCCGCTGTCGTAGGGGACGTTGAGCCACTTGTGACCGTCGGTCGCCCAGGAGTCCGCCCCTTCCACCCCCTTCAGGAGATGGCGGAATTTCGGCGACGCGGCGGCCCAGAGTCCGAAGGCCCCGTCCACGTGGACCCACGCCCCGAACTCCCGCGCGACGGGTACCAGTGCGTCGAACGGGTCGTACGCGCCCGTGTTCACGTCCCCGGCCTGCAAGACCACCACCGTGGGCGCGTCGCGATGGTGCTCGAGAGCCGCGCGAAGGTCGGTCGCCCGAAGGGTGCCGCGTTCGTCCGCCGGGAGGAGCTCCATCTGGGCCTCTCCCAATCCGAGCAGCCGGGCGGCTCGCTCGACGGTGCCGTGCGCCTGGTCGCTGGTGACGATCCGAACGACGGGCGCGCCGAAGAGTCCACGTCCCTCCACGTCCCAGTCCCGCCGGGCGAGCAGCGCGTGGCGCGCCGCCGCGAGGCACGTCGTGTGCGCCATCTGACAGCCCGTGACGAACGCGAAGCTCGAGGTCGGCGGGAGTCCGAGGAGCTCCTTGAGCCATCCCCCGGCGGCCTCTTCGACCACGGCCGCTGCCGGCGAGGTCGCGTAGAGTGCCGCGTTCTGGTCCCAGGTCGACGAAAGCCAGTCTGCCGCGAGGGCCGCGGGGATCGACCCGCCGATGACCCAGGCAAAGAAGCGGCCCCCCGCCGAGGCCATCAGCCCTTCCTCGACGTCGCGCGCCAACTCTTCGACGACCCGTTCGGGGGGCGAGCCCTCGTTCGGCAGCGGCCGGACGAGACGCTGTCGGAGCGTCGCAAGGTCGGCGGTCGCGCCGACGTTTCGCTGGTCGAGCGAGGCCACGAACGACATCGAGCGCTCGGCGGCGATTTCG
This sequence comes from Thermoplasmata archaeon, assembly GCA_030039915.1. Next base: position 6,833 of record JASHUP010000115.1, read on the forward strand.
AGCGACCGTCGGTACTGCTCTTCCACGCGCTTCATCGACGACCGAATCGAAGGCCGGGAAATTAAGGCCACCCCGGCGGAGGAGGTTCGACGGCCGGAACAGGGTGAGCGCGCCCGAGCGCGCTCAGATGGACGGTCGCGCGAATCGAGCGACCGGGGTCGACGAATCGTCCAATGTGGAGGCGGACCGCCGGGCAACTTCGCGAGAGAGCCCGTCCTGGTGTTCGACCCCGGCGCAGTGGGGGCACCAGGGCCCCTCGCGAGTGCGATGGACGCGGTCGAGGCAATCCGCGCAGAGCCGGCGGAGGCACGCGACGCACCGATTCGGGCTCCCCGAGTCGGTGACCTCCTGTCGGCATCCGGCGCAGCGGGGAAGGCGAAGCGGGCCGGGCTGGCGGCGCTCGGGCCGGGCGGGGTTGTGCTCGGCCGGGGCAGTGTCGCGGACCTGCGAAGGGGTAGTTTCACGAGCGCGCGCCGAGGGCTCGCGGGCGAGAGCCCCGAAGCTCGAGGGAACCCCCATGCGGGTAGATTCGCCTTCGAGGTCCTGGACCCGGACCGCCGCGAGCGCCTCCGGCTCGAGCGCGTAGCTGCTCACCAGCGCCGGGAACGAGGAGAACTCGCCCTCGTCGAGCGGAGCGACGTAGCGCTCCGATCGACGGTCCTCGCTGCTCGGCGATTGGACGACGACGAGCTCGCCCTCTTCGTACAGAGAAGGGGCTCCGGGACGGTGCGGAACGTACGCGGTTTCCGGCACGGGTCCGACCAGGGGCACCGGCAGTTTTCGCACTGGGGCGACCCACGAACCCCACAGGCGATCCCCGGGAGCCGCACGCCGCGGGGGGCCAGCTTTCTCCGACGCGTTGACCTCGCGCGGCCGGGCCGGCAGCTCCGGGGGCACCCCACGGCGCGTCCGGACGGAGTGGTCGATCGAGATCTCGGAGCGGTCGGGAAGTACCGCTACGGTCCGCTCGGTGACACGGGGCGAGTCGGCCGTGGAACGGGCGAGCGCGCTCAGCAGCAGGCTCAGCCCGAGGATGACGAGAACGAGCGGCGTGAACGGCGCCCAGGCGGTCCGCAGACCGATCAGCGGGGAGATCCCGAGCGTGACGGCGACGGCGCCGGCGATCGGAAGCAGAAAGCGGTCACCGTGGCGCATCCACCAGGCGAGGCCGCCCGTGCGGTCGGTCGGGTCGCCGGCCCGCCACTCCTCAGTCATCACGGCCGAGGACGACCTTCGAGGGTAGGGGAGATGAACCTATCTTCGCATCGGCGACGAGGGGCGTTACGACCAGGTCCGAAGGGGCAGGATCGCTTCGCCGTCGGGCCGACCGGGGGAGATGCCCCGGACCGATGCGCGTAGAGGGACGACCTCGGGGCTTCCCGGCGGGAGGGACGAGATTCTCACTCGAGATCGAGCGGTCGACCGCTCCGGTTTCGATCCGTTCCGCGCACCCGGTCCGACTCAGACGAAAACGAGGTTCATGTTGCCCGAGTACGGTCTCGCGGGCGGAGTGATGGTGATGTTCATCGAACCCGTGCCGTTGCCCGGGACCGTGATCGGGACCTCTACGTGACTCAGCGAGAATCCCGTACTGTTCGTCGAGGCCGCCGTGACCGTGCACGGCGTCGCGTTGTAGTTGGGCACGGCGAGGTCGAACGACTGCGCTTGGCTGGTCGAGCTGTTGAACCCGTAGTACTCGATCGGAGAGGAGTTGAGGCCGCAGACGTTGTTCGGCGCCCAGACCACGATGAACGGGACCTGGATCGCGGGTGGTTTGGCCTCGAAGTAGTCGACCGCGGCCACGCCGACCACCAGCAGGAGGACGATGAGGACGACCGCGACGATGACCCACGTTCGGCGGCGACGGGCCGGGGCGGCCGCCTGCTGGGAGGGCGCGGGCGGAGAGGGGGGTGGATAGGAGGGCGAGGCGAAGCTCGAGGAGGAGGCGAGCGGTGGCGACCCGCTCGGGATCGCCTTCCCGCAGTAGGAACAGAACTGGGCTCCCGCCGGCACGGGGGCGCCGCAGCTCGGACAGTAGGACGCCTGCACCACCCGCGTGGACCGACGGAAGTATTTCTAGGCCGCCGGCTCGACGACGCCCCACTCACTCGTACGAGACGTCCGAGCGAAGGTACGCGCGCACCGCGAAGAACAGGACCACGACGACCTCGACCACCAGCAGCAGCACCTGGTAGAGGTCCATGCTGGTCAGCGAGGAGGCGTACGCCCCCCGGACCGCGTCGGCGACATAGGTGAGCGGATTCACGTAGAAGAGCGCCTTCAACACGACCGGAAGTCCGCTGCTGAGCGGATAGAAGACCGTGCTCGCGAAGTTCACGACGAAGAGGAGGAGGATCTGAATGCTGTTGTACGCCGTGTTGGACTTCACGAGGGCGGCCAACAGGAGCATCAATCCGCCGAAGAAGATCGACCCCAGGGTAATGGTCCCGAAGATCAGCGCGAGGGCGAGCGGCTGGGTGGGGATCGAGCCGATCAGGGCGAAGGCGACCCCGAGCATGACGGCCGAGCCGGCAAGGCCGAAGAGCATCGACGTGAGCATGATGCCGAAGAGGTACTGGAGTCGAGTGAACGGGCTCATGAGCAGCTGGGAGAGCATCCCCCAGCGCCGGTCCGCCCAGAGCATGCTGCCCCCGACGGTGCCGGCCATCACGACCTGGAACGACATGATCCCGGGCGTGAGGAAGGTGAGGTAACTGTTCCCTCCCCCGCTTCCGGCGAGCGACTGGAAGCCGAACCCGAAGAACACCAAGTACATGCCGGGAAGACCGATGAGGATGAGCAGGCTTCCCGGGTCGGTGTTGACGAGCAGGTTGCGGTAGACGAGGCGAAGCACGTTAGGGAGGGCCGTGGGCGTCACCTCCGTGGGTCACCGAGCGCAGGAACACGTCCTCGAGCGTGTTCTTGCGGACGTTCAGCCAGTCGAGCTGCACCCCGAGCGACTGCGAGAGCTCCGCGATACACGAGAGCGCCGCCTTCGGATCGTCCGTGAGGACGACGGCCGAAGTGCCCTGCACGGTCACGGTCGGGCCGACTCCGAGCCGTTCGGTGAGCGCCGCGTAGAACCGCGGGGCGTCCCCGTTGGCGACCGTGAGGTCGATCGTCTTCTTGCCTCCGTAGAGGCGCTTCAGGTTTTCGATCGAATCGAGCTCGAGGATCTTTCCCTCGTCGATGACCGCGGCGCGGTCGCACAGGTAGTCGGCCTCCTCGAGATTGTGGGTCGTGAACACGACTGTGAGGCCGCTCCGCACCTCCTCCCGAATCGAGTCGAGGAGCGTTCGCCGCATGATCACGTCGAGCCCCACGGTCGGCTCGTCGAGGAACAGGACGTCCATCTCGTGCATGAACTCCCGAGCCACTTGCACGCGACGCTTCTGCCCACCGGAGATGTCGAAGGCGCGGCGCTTGCGGATCTCGGAGAGGCCGAATTTCTCGATCAGCGCCTCCCGGCGGCGCGCGGACTCCGCTTTCGGTAATCCCCAGAGCATCCCGTAGACCGTGAAATTCTTCTCGACGGTCGTGAAGTCGAACGACTCCCCCTGCTGGACGACCCCGATGCGATGGCGGATCTTCTGCCCGTCCCGGGCGGTGTCCATCCCGAGGACGCGCAACGTCCCCGAGGTCGGTTGGATCAGGGTGGTCATCGCCTTGATGAGGGTCGACTTCCCCGCCCCGTTGCGTCCAAGGAGGCCGAACACCTCCCCCCGGCGAACCTGGAAGCTGACTCCGTCGAGCGCGTAGTGGCGTCGGTCGTACGTGTGTCGTAGGTTCTCGGCGGTGATCACCGGCTCCGAAGAAGACCCGCCTCCGGACCCGAGTGGCCGTTCGAACACGGGCGGGAGATGCCGGCTCGTCCGAATAAGCGATGCTCACCGTCGATGACCATTCTCGGAGTGGGGGCGATCCGTCCCGGGAGGAAGATTCGCGAAGGGGGTGGGCCGGAGCCCCGACGCGGTGGCGCTCGGCGCGACTCGTCACGGAAGAGTTGATGAAGCCTCCCGGCCCTCGCCCGATGAACCGTCCGTGTACTGCCAGGGATGCGGGAGGGAGCTCCCCTCCGGGGTCCTGATCTGCCCCGCGTGCGGATACGCGACCCCGGGCGCCGGCGAGGGAGCCTCGGCTCGCACCGGGTCGGTCGACGAGCTCGTCGCGGACTTGAAGCGGACGGCGAAGCAACTGGGCCGCGATGCCGCGAAGCTATCGCAGCGAGCTGTCGACAAGGCGGGCGAGGTCGCGAGGAACCCACCGGACGCGGCGAAGCGCGTCTCGAAGAAGGTCGCCCGCGAGCTCGATAAGGCCGCACAGGAGATCGACCGCATCCTGCGCGACCTGTAGAAAGCCGCCCAATTTCGGAGAAGGCGTTCTGGGAAGTTCGAATGCAGGGAGCCACCGACCGTCAGGTGCGAAAGTTCGTCTTCGACTTCTTCCTCAAGGAGACGTTCGCGCCGTCGATCGAGGAGATCGCGGCCGGGACGAAGCTCTCCCGGTCCCACGCGGTGGCCGCCCTCGAACGACTGGACGCGGCCCATCACGTCAAGCTGCTCGAGGGAACCGACCGGATCCTGATGGCGTTCCCGCTCTCGGCCGTCGCGACCCCCCACCGGGTCACCCGACGCTCGGGTCAGCGATACTTCGCCAACTGCGCGTGGGACGCGGTCGCGTTTCATCCGATGCTCGGCGAGCCGATCGAGATCTCTTCGTTCTGCCGCCACTGCGGCGCCCCGGTACGATTTCGGATGGAGTCCGGGCGGGGCGTGCCGTCGACCGACCACCTCCCCGTGGTGTACCTCGCTTGGCCGGCCGCGACGTGGTGGAACGACATCGTGAGAACCTGTGCGAACAGTATGGTCTTCTTCGACTC
>JASHUP010000009.1 GCA_030039915.1 Thermoplasmata archaeon
CCTCCTTCGTACGCAGCTGCAGCAGCGGGCAGGGGTGAACTACACCGTCTTCCAGCGGTATCTCGACTTCTTGCTTCGGCTCGGGATCGTCGCGGTCCGCCCGGGAGACGACGGTCACCTCGAACTGACCCCGAAGGGGGTGGAAGCCTACCGCTTCCTCTCCGAGGGGTTCGCTCGGATCTGCGGCATCGCACCCCCGCGACGGAGGTAGGCCCCCACTCGAACTCGACCCGCTCGCAAGCCGTCGAGGTTCGGGCCCCGGTCGGAATCGCCTTAGGCAGGGAACGGTCCCGCCGTCCCGTGGACGCCCGCCTCCTCGCGATCTGCGACGCGCGGATCCTGCCCTCGCCGGGCGCGGCTCCGATCGGGAACGGCACCGTCCTGGCGCGGGACGGGCGGATCGTGGAGGTCGGGGCCGAGGTTCGGTTGCCGTCGGGGGCGGAGGTCCTCTCGGCACGGGGAGGGACCGTCACCGCGGGCTTCTGGAACGCCCACGTCCATTTCACCGAGACGAAGTGGGCGCATCCGGCGCGCGCGTCCGCCGCTACCCTTGAATCGCAGCTTCGGGACATGCTCACCGGCCGTGGGTTCACCACTGTCGTCGACACCGGTTCCGACCCGCGGGTGACGCTGGCCCTTCGAGAGCGCATTCGCTCGGGCGAACTCGTCGGTCCGAGGATCTATACGGCCGGTACCGGGCTCTACCCGCCTCGAGGCATTCCGTACTATCTCCGGAGGAGCGTTCCGTTCTGGTGGATTCCGTTCATCCCCCAGCCGAGGACCCCCGTGGCCGCCGAGCGGGTCGTGGAGCGGAGCGTCGCGCGAGGGGTCGACCTGGTCAAACTCTTCACCGGCTCGTACGTTGCCCGCGGTCAAGTGAAACCGATGCCACAGGCGATCGCCGCCGCCGCCGTGCGGGCGGCTCATCGGCACCATCGTCTCGTCTTCAGTCACCCTTCGAACCTCGAAGGAACTCGGGTCGCGGTGGACGCCGGAGTGGACGTCCTCGCTCATCCTCCGGACACGACCACGGGCGTCGACGCCTCCTTGCTGCGACGGGCCGTCGACCGTCACGTGGCGATGATCCCGACCCTGAAGATGTTCGAGACCACGGTGAGCGCGAGCGACTCCTACCTCGCTCCGATCCGCGACGTGGTTCGCGAATTCCGATCGCTGGGAGGCGAGGTCCTGTTCGGAACCGACGTGGGGTACATGTCCGACTACAGCACCGACGGCGAGTTTCGGGCCCTCGCGCGCGCGGGGTTCGATGCGTCCGCGGTCCTTCGGTCGCTGACGACGGCCCCCGCCGCGCGGTTCGAAGTGACGGACGACACGGGAACGATCGAACCCGGTAAGGCCGCCGATCTCGTCGTGCTCGACGGAAACCCACTCGAAGACGTCGCGGCCTTCGCGCGGGTTCGGGCGGTCGTGCGGACGGGTCGCGTGATCTCGTCGAAGAAATCGCCGTCCACCGGGCGGGCGGGTGCGTGACCTCGGGGAGTGCGGGCACCGGGATTTGAACCCGAGTTATAGGCTTGGCAAGCCTATGTGATAACCAGACTACACTATGCCCGCAGCGCTCGGGGCCATCGCTCGTTCTATGTAAAGTCGTGCCTGCCGGCTTCCCCTTCGACGGGACCCGCTCGGGAGGGAATGCGCCTTCTTCCGCGGGGCGGAGGAGGAGCGCTATCATCTCCCCTCCCGATTTCGCCCTTTATGGCGCGTGACCGCGTCCGCCGAGGAACCGATGCCTCTCCGCGATGACTCGCCCGTTCGGTTGACCATCGACCTCGACGCGATCGCCGCCAACTGGCGTTTGCTGAACGAGCGGGCGGGCGAGGCCGAGACCGCCGCCGTGGTGAAGGCGAACGCGTACGGTCTGGGAGCCGCCGAAGTCGTCCGGTCTCTCGGACAGGAGGGATGCCGGACGTTTTTCGTCGCGACCGTCGAGGAGGGCATCGCCGTCCGCGCGGTCGCCGGTGATGCGGTCGTGGCGATCCTGGACGGTTTCCTCCCCGGCAGCGAATCGGCGTTCCTCGAACACCGGCTGGTCCCCGTGATCAATTCCCTCGAGCAGCTCCAGCACTGGCGCGCGGTGGCTCAGCGTGCTCGGGCGCGCCTGAAAACCGTCCTGCAACTCGACAGCGGGATGACGCGGCTCGGGATTGGGGAGGCCGACCTATTGCACCTCGTCGCGCACCCCGAGCTCCTCGACGCTCTCGACCTCACCCTCGTCATGAGCCACCTTGCCTGCGCCGACGCGCCCGACCATCCCCACAACGCCCGCCAGCTCGCGGCGTTCCGTGCGATGAGCGACCGACTGCCGAGCGGCATCCCGCGTTCGCTGGCCGCCTCCTCGGGCATCTTCCTGGGGAAGGAATATCTCTTCGACCTCGTCCGTCCCGGGGTCGCGCTCTACGGGGTGAATCCCATCCCGGGACGGCCCAATCCGATGCGCCCCGTCGTCCGGTTGGACGCCCGGATCCTGCAGCTGCGCGAGGTGGACCGGGGGCAGCTCGTGGGGTACGGCGCGACGCATGCGGTGGCCGGTCGATCCCGGATCGCCACGATCGGCATCGGCTACGCCGACGGATGGGTGCGGTCGCTCGGAAACCGGGGACACGCGGTCGTCGCGGAACGAGTCGTGCCGGTCGTCGGACGCGTTTCGATGGACCTGACCACTCTGGACGTCTCCGGGGTGCCGCGGGACGCGCTCCACGAGGGGGATTGGGCCACGCTCATCGGCCCATCGCAGTCGATCGATTCGGTGGCCGAGCAGGCCGGAACGATCGGCTACGAGATCCTCACGCAGCTCGGCCGTCGGGCGACGCGGGAGTACGTTCGCTCGGATCCCCGCGCGTCGAGCCCTGCTAGAAACGGTAGCGGTTGATGAACGCCCAGTCCTCGATGGAGATGTCCTTGAGGACGCTCGCGACCGTCCGCTTTTGAGAGAGGAAGAACGGAAGGATGCTGATCGTGAGCGCCCCGCGCGCCCGAGAGCGCGTGCCGCCCGGCACCTCTTCGAAGCGAATGTCGAGGTACGTCCCCG
>JASHUP010000116.1 GCA_030039915.1 Thermoplasmata archaeon
GTCGTCGACGGCCACGAACCGGCGGATCTTCACCTGACCGGTCTCCTTGTCGATGTCGACCACGCAGATGTAACTCCCGAACGGATAGGTCATGTTGGGCGGGTCGTAGTAGTCGATGGCTTCGAGACCTGCTTCGACCCCCTTCGGGTGGTTCGTGTAAGCCGCGAACGCGACCTCCTGCATCGTCTTCGACTTCCCCGGCACCCCCTTCACCCGGAACGCGTAGTCCTTCCACTCGATGTCGTCCGGGCTCACCTCGAGGAGATGGGCCGCGATCTTCTGGGCCTTCTCCCGGATCTTGCGCGCGGCCATCGAGGCCGCGGCGCCCGCGGTCGGAGTGCTGCGGCTCGCGTAGGTCCCGAGACCGTAGGGGGCGGTGTCGGTGTCGCCCTCCTCCACCCGAATGTCGTCCGCGGGGATTCCCAGCTCCTCCGCGAGGATCTGCGCGTACGTCGTCTCGTGACCCTGTCCCTGCGACTTGGTGCCGAACCGGGCGATCACCTTGCCGGTCGGATGGATCCGCACTTCGGCGGAATCGAACATTTTGATCCCCAGGATGTCGAAGGTCTGCGACGGGCCGGCGCCGACGATCTCGGTGAAGCTCGAAATGCCAATCCCCATGAGCTCGCCCTTGGCCCGCTTCTCGGCTTGCTCCTTGCGGAGACCGGCATAATCGATGATCTCCATCGCCTTGCGGAGCGCTCCCGCGTAGTTTCCGCTGTCGTAGGTCCAGCCGAGCGCGGACTTGAACGGGAACGCCTCGGGCGGGATGAAGTTCTTGAGCCGAAGCTCCGCCGGGTCCACGTTCAGTTTGTGGGCGAGGATATCCATCATCCGTTCGATGGTGTAGACGGCCTCGGTCACGCGGAACGAGCACCGGTACGCGATCCCTCCGGGCGGCTTGTTGGTGTAGGCGGCGTCGACCTCCACGAAGGCCTTCGCGAACGGGTAGGACCCGGTAATGATGTGGAAGAGTCCCGCCGGAAACTTCGACGGGTTCGCCGCGGCGTCGGTGTAGCCGTGGTCGGCGAGCGTCTTCACGCGCAGCGCCGTCACCTTGCCGTCGGCCGTCGCTCCGACCTCCGCGTGGATGTGGTAGTCGCGGGCGAACGAATCCGCCTGGAGGTTCTCCGAGCGGTCCTCGATCCACTTCACGGGGTGGCCGGTCTTGATGGACGCAACGGACGCAAGGACGTAGCCCGGATACACCGGGACCTTTCCGCCGAATCCGCCGCCGATGTCCGGCGAGATGACGCGAATGTTCTGTTCGGGCAGGCCCGTCACGAGCGCATAGACGGTGCGGATGGCGTGCGGTGCCTGGGTCGTCATCCAGATCGTGAACCGACCCGAGACCGAGTCCATATGCGCGACGCACCCGCAGGTCTCCATCGAAGAAACGTGGATCCGCGGGATGTAGAGGTCCTGCGCGACCCGGACGGCCGAGTCGCCGATCGCTTGGTCGGTGCCGGCCTTGTCGCCGGTCTCCCAATGCCAGATGTGATTCGACTTCTCCGCCCGGTCGGTCCGGATCACCGGGGCGCCCGGCTCGAGCGCTTTAAACGGGTCGACGACCACCGGAAGCGGCTCGTAGTCGACCTCGACGGCCGCGGCGCCGTCCGCCGCGGCGTACCGGCTGTCGGCGACGACGGCCGCGACCTCCTGAGCCTGATACATCACCGTGTCGACCGGGAGGACCATCTGTTTGTCCGACATCAGCGTCGGCATCCACGCGAGGCCGGCGGCCTCGAGGTCCTTACCGGTGATGACCGCGAGCACTCCGGGCACCTTGAGCGCCTTGTCCGTACGGATCGCCGTGATCTTCGCGTGGGCGTACGGACTGCGCGTGATATCGAGGTACAGCATCCCGGGCAGCTTGACGTCGTCTACGTAGTTTCCCTTCCCGCGAATGAACCGGGCGTCCTCCTTGCGGAGGATCGATTGACCGATCCCGCCCTTGACGTGGGGCACGTCCGTGCTCATGCGCCACCTCCGCTCGGAGGCGGCGCCTGCATCTTCTGTCCAGCGGCTTTGATCGCCTTCACGATGTTCACGTACCCGGTGCACCGGCAGAGGTTGCCGCGGATCGCGTCCCGGATTTCGGCCTCCGACGGGTTCGGGTTGCGTTCAAGGAGCGCGGTCGCCGTCATCATCATCCCAGGGGTGCAGAATCCGCACTGCAGTCCGTGTTCCTCGTAGAACGACTGCTGGACCGCCGAGAGCTTTCCCCCGACCTCGAGACCCTCGACGGTGCGGACCTGCCGTCCGTTCGTCTGCACGGCCAGGACCGTGCACGACTTCACCGGTTTCCCGTCGAGATGGACGGTGCACGCGCCACAATTCGTCGTGTCGCATCCGACGTGGGTGCCGGTCAGCCCGAGGACTTCTCGCAAGAAGTAAACGAGCAGCGTTCGCGGCTCGACTTCGGCCGTGACGGCCTGGCCGTTGATGGTGACCTGGATCCGAGTGAGGGGGCCGCCTCCCGAAATAAGCGAAGCGGCCGGCGTTACCGGTCGGGCGCTCGCCGCCATCGTCCTACGCACCTCCCTTGGCCCGGGCGACCGCCCGAGCGAGGACGCGATGCGTCAGCACTCCTGCCATTGCGCGCTTGTATTCTGCTGGGCCGCGGAGGTCACTCGCAGGCTCGGCCTCGGACTGGGCAAGCGACGCAGCGCTCCGAAGATGATTGTCGTCCGCGGGTTGACCCACGAGGGACGCCGCCGCCTTGGCGGCATGGATCGCGGTCGGTCCGACCCCGGTGAGTCCGATGGACGCCCGGGAAATCGTTCCGTCCTCGGTCAGGACTAGGTTCGCCGCCGCCCCCGCCATCGCGAAATCTCCGACCCGTTTCTCGATCTTGTGATAGGCATTCCCCTGGCGCAGGGTGTGCTTCGGGATCCGAACCTCCAGGAGCATTTCGGTCGGTTCGACGGCGGTCACGAACGTATCCTTGTAGAATTGAGAGGCGGGTATCGTTCGCTGGCCATCGGGACCGTGGAGCGCCATCTCCGCGCCGAGGGCGATCATGCACGCCGGCAGGTCGTTGCCCGGGTCGCCGTGGCAGACGTTGCCTCCGACCGTGCCGAGATTCCGGACGAGCGGGTCGGCGATCTCGTGGGCCGCGTCGGTAAGGATCGGGTAGCTTTTTCTGAGAAGCTCGGAGTCGAGAAGGTCGTTGGTCCGAGTGGTCGCGCCGATCTTGAGCTGGTCTCCTTCCTCGCGGATGTACGAGAGTCCCGGGATGCGATTGATATCGACGAGCACCGACGGCGACGCGAGACGCAGCTTCATGAGCGGAATGAGGCTGTGTCCGCCCGCGAGCACCTTCGCGTCTCCCTGGAAGCGGCTCAGCAAAGCGATTGCGTCGTCGACCGAACTGGGCGCGTAGTATTCGAACTGCGGTGGAAACATGGGCGCCTCGAATTGGCTCCTCGAGCCTCGGGAACGTCTCCTCAACTATATCCCTTGCGAAGGCGTAACACGACGTACGCGAGAGCCGGGCCCGGCCACGTCGGAATGGGCCGGCCGTGGTCTATAAACGGGAGGAGGGATGGAGGAAGAACGGATGCTGTCCGACTCGTTCGGTCGCGCGGTCACCGATATCCGCATCAGCGTCACGAAACGGTGTAACTTCGGCTGCGTCTACTGCCATGACGAAGGGCTCGGCCCGGTTGCCCGACCGCGGGCTCCTCACGGCGAGGAACTTACGCCGGCCGAGATCGAACGCCTGATCGTCGTCGCGCGCGAGCTCGGCATCCGATCGGTCAAGTTCACCGGCGGAGAGCCGCTCGTGAGAACCGACCTCGAGGAGATCATCGACCGGACCGTCCGCCACCTCGAGGACGTCTCGCTGACGACCAATGGCTCGATGCTCGAGGCCCGGGCCGAGAGCCTTCGGGACGCGGGGCTGAAGCGGGTCAACGTGTCGGTCGACTCCACCGACCCGGAGGAGTTCCGGTCGATTCGCAAAGGATCGCTCGCCCCGGTCCTCCGCGGGATCCGGGAGGCGTTACGGGTCGGTCTCAAGCCCGTGAAACTCAACATGGTCGTGTTCCGGCGGACGCTCTCCAACATTCCGAAGATGATCGACTTCGTCGGGGCGACCGACGGTCTCAAGCTCCAGCTGATCCAGTTCATGCCGGAGCTCGTCGACCATCGGGACTGGATGGTCGACATCCAGACGGTCAAGCGATGGCTCGAGGAGCACTCCACGAGCGTGCTCGTACGGGAGATGCATCACCGTCGTGTCTACCTGATCAAGGGAGCGGAGGTTGAGGTCGTCGACCCGGTCTTCAACCCCGAATTCTGCTCGCATTGCCACCGGATCCGGGTCACGCACCAGGGGGAGCTCAAGGGCTGCCTCAACCGCAAGGACGATCTCATCCCGACCCGGGGCCTCGACGATGCAGCGCTGAGGGAGGCGTTCCGTCGGGTCATCACGACGCGTGTGCCGTACTACGGGGGATACATCACCGACTTTCCCCGACGGTCCCCGGTGGCGGAGGTTCCCCCGGAGCTCCCTCGCGCGGACCCCTCGCGCGTCACCGCATGACCCCGTCCGCCCCGTCCATCACGGATTCCGTCGACTCGCTCGTCGGGGCCCTCTCCGGTCAGCAGTACATCACCGATCGGGGTCTTGCGACCGCGGTCTATCTCGCGGCCCAGCTCGAAAAACCCCTCCTCATCGAGGGGGAACCCGGCTGCGGAAAGACCGAGATCGCGAAGGCCCTCGCGGCGGCGTCCGGCGCCGAGCTCATTCGACTCCAATGCTACGAGGGGCTCGACGCGGCGACCGCGCTCTACGAGTGGGATTATCCACGACAACTGCTCACGATTCGCCTTCACGAACGCGACCGGACGACCGCCCAGCTCGAGTCCGAGATCTATACCGAACGGTTCCTCTTGCGCCGCCCGCTGTTGCGCGCCCTCGAGGGTAAGGGGCCGGTCCGCCCGGTGCTGCTGATCGACGAGCTCGACCGCGCCGACGAGGAGTTCGAGGGCCTCCTTCTCGAGGTCCTTTCCGATTTCCAGGTGACGGTTCCCGAGATCGGGACGATTCGCGCGGAGACGATCCCGCTCGTCATCCTCACCTCGAACCGCACGCGTGAGTTGGGCGACGCCATCAAGCGTCGGTGTCTCTACGCCTACATCGGCTATCCCACGGCCGAGAAGGAAGTGGAGATCCTCCGCAAGAAAGTTCCCGAACTCTCGCTCCACTTCGCCCAGGCGATCGCCCAGTTCGTCGGGCGACTGCGCTCCCAGGATGACCTCGCGAAGCGGCCCGGTGTCGCCGAAACCCTCGACTGGGCCGCCGCGCTGCTCGCGCTCCACGAGAGCACGGTGCGACCCGAGACCGCGGTGGAGACGCTCGGACTGCTGCTCAAGGACGCGCGCGACCTCGAGAGCTACGGGAAGGGCCGGGTCACCGAGCTGCTCGCGACCCCATGACATCCGGCCCCAATTCGGTCCACCTCGCGCAACGGGTTGCCACCCGGCTCCAGGGATTCCTCGACCGACTCCGCGAGGAGGGTCTCCGAACGGGGCTCGCCGCCGGCGTGGACCTGACCCGCGCGCTCGGACAACTTCCCCCGCTCGACCGCGACGCGGTCCGAGAAGCTTGCCGGGTGACGCTCGCGAAGTCCCCTTCCGAACTCGCGGTGGTCGATCGGGTATTCGAGGAGTACTTCGGCACGCGTGCGCTCCCGGTGACCCCCGGGTCCGATCAGGGAAAGCTGCCCAGCGGCCGGGACCGAGGAGGCCGGCCTCGGTCCCTCACTCGACCTCCGAGGGTGGAGACCGAGGTGCTGGCGGAGGAGATCCATGGTCGCTACAGCCCGGCCGCCCCGACCCCCGGCGTCCCGCGTGCGGAGATGGCGCCCGAGCGACTGCGGAGATTTCGATCGGGTGCGCGCCGCTTTCGTCGCATGGTCGCCACCCTTCCGGGTCGTCGTTGGCGCGCGCATTCGGTCGGATCGGTCGACCTCCGACGCACCGCCCGGGCGGGGCTTCATTCGGCCGGCGAGTGGATGGAACTCGCCCGCCGGACCCGGGCGTCGCGACGCGCGGACCTCGTCATCCTCTGGGACGTGAGCGGGTCGATGCGCGAGCACACGCCGGACCTCTTCGGCCTCGTGTACGCCCTGCATCGGGTCATTCGACGCACCCGCGTCTTTGCCTTCGGTCATGAGCTCGTCGAAGTCGGAGCGGTCCTCTCAGGCCGCCCCCATTCGCGCGCGTTTCCGCTCCTCGAGGCCGCACTGGAGCCGACCGGCGGAGGTACGCGGATCGCCCACTGTCTTGGCGAGTTCCGTCGTCGACACGGGAGCGAGCTTCGCCGTACTACCTCCGTCCTGGTGCTCAGTGACGGTTGGGACCTCGGCGAGGCGGATCCCCTATCCGACGAGCTGCGGCGCATGCGGAGCCGGGTGCACCGGCTGGTCTGGGTGAATCCCTACGCCGCCCAAGCCGGGTTCGTACCGGCCACGGCGGCTCTCCGCGCCGCACTCCCCTACGTCGACTTGATCTCAAGCCCCGACGATTTTCCCGCCTCCCACGGGTCACCTTCGTCGCGTCGTCTGCGGTCGGCAGGCGCCGCCTAGCAGCTCTGCGGAATCCTAATTCCCGCCCGCGGTTGCCTTCGACGGACCGGCCGAGGGGACGCTTATGCATGCAGACGGAACCTTCGAAGTGCACCGCGACCGGGAGAGCGTTTTTGCGTTCTTCACGAACGCTCACGACCTCGTCGACTGCCTCGACGACCCGCACACGGTCGAGGTCGCTGACCCGACTCACTTCACGGGGACGCTCACGACCGGGGTCGCGTTCATCCGCGGCACCTTTCGAATGAGCGGGGAGTATACCGAGATCCGGCGCCCCGAGCGGGTGTCGGCGAAGATCCACGGCGCCGGACTCGGGAGCGGGGTGGATGCGGTGTTGGTCACCAACCTTTCCGAGGGCGCGGGAGGGGTCACGACGGTCACCTGGACCACCGACCTCACCTTCTCCGGTCCGGTCGCCTCCGTGGGCGAGCGCGTCATTCGCGGGACCGTCGACAAGAAGGCCCAGGGACTCTTCGAGAACGCGCGGCGCCGACTCGAGGGCGGTACGAGCTGACGCGGGGCCATCCTCGTCGAGCTCTCCCTCGTCGATCCGTCGGTCCCCGCCTTGTTATGGGGGCCGGACTCCTCACCCTCGACGAGGGAACCGATCGATGACCGTCGATTTTGTTCTGAAGAAGGCGCCGAGCTACCGCATCGCGAACCTACGGTGGACCGGTCCCTGGAGCGATCGCGAGATCCGTAAGCGGTTCGAATTGGTCGAGAAATGGGCGAGAGAACGTGGGCTCAGGACCGGCCGGTGGATTTTCCGGGAACCGAAAGCGCGTGTCTGGGACGCGGGAATCGAAGTTCGGGGAAAGGCCCGCTCTCAGGGACGAGTCAAACTCCAGACCCTGCCCGCGTCGTGGGTGGCCAGCGTGGAGTTTGACCCGGACGTCGTTTCGCCCCGGGTCGTGTATCACGGTGTCACGGACTGGCTGCGTTGGCGTCGCAAGGAAAAAGCGATCCGTTCGGCCGGGGCGTACCGTGAGCTGTATCTTGGAAACCCCTGGCGCGACAGGCGCGCCTGGTCGAAGACCGAGATCCAGGTGGTCGTGCGCAAATAGTCTCGGCCGACCGCGTCCTCTCTCGTGTCCCGAAGTCCCGGGGGGAACCCGCTCGCGCTCGGACCTCGCTCCGGCCTCCGAATCTTAGATATCGCAGAAGAGAGTGGGCGAGAGGGATTCCCGGGTGAGTGAACGATGCAATCAGCGCTGGTGCCCCGTAGCGAGCAGGACCGGGCCGGACTCTACCGCGTCGCGATGGGGGCGGGGATCGGGCTCGCGGCCGCCGTCCTTCTGATCGTCGTGCCGGTCATCTTCCTGCTCATCGCGGCGTACGCCCCGGGAGGGTTCCTTGCGCTCAACCAGGCCGCGTTCCTCGACTCGACCGGCCTGCTCATCCTCGCGGGGGCGCTCCTCTTCCTCTTCTCGTTCTTCATCTACCGCCGCGGGTTCGCCCATCTTCGCAAGGTCGACTCCCGGTTCACCCTCGCCTCGATCCTCTGCCTGATCGGCTCGATCGGTTTCCTCCTGATCGTCATCGCGGCGATCGTGATCATCGGTTCCTCGAGCTCGGTGCTCTCCTGCGTGAACGGCCACGCGTCGCACGCCCTCTCCTGTCTCGAGTCGGGCGAGCCGCTCGGCGCGTACACGGGACTTCTGGGATTTTGGCTCAGCTGGGTCGGGGGCGTGGGGATCGTCCTCGGTCTTTCGGCGGCCTCCTCTCGGTTCAAGACCCGGTCGGTCGGCTTCGGCGCGTTGCTCTACGGGATCCTGCTCCTCGTGCTGATCGGACCGTTCGTCGCGCTCGTGGTCTCGTTCCCCGGGGCGGGCGCGATCCTGGTGGTGGCTCCGATCCTGTCGCTCCTCGCACCGTACTTCGTCTTCCACGGCGCGCGGCCAATCGTGACCTAACTCCGTAACGACCCCCCGCTGGATTGAAATCCGCACCCGGTCTCGGTGAGCACGGGACCCGCGAGCGTCTCGCGGTCGTTGGACGGACGATGACGGAATCTGCCGCATCGACTCAGCCGCAACGTGAGACGGCCACGATCGGGGGAGGCTGCTTCTGGTGCACCGAGGCGGTCTTTTCGGAGCTTGCGGGAGTGGAGACCGTCACTTCCGGGTACGCCGGAGGGACGGTCGCCCATCCGACGTACGAGCAGGTGTGCACGGGCCGGACCGGACACGCCGAGGTCGTCCAGATCACGTTCGACCCGGCCGTGCTGAGCTATCACGACCTGCTGGTCGTGTTCTTGACGACCCACGACCCCACCACGCTCAACCGCCAGGGTCCCGATGAGGGAACGCAGTACCGTTCGGTGATCTTCTATCGCTCTCCCGAACAGCGGGCGACCGCCGAAGGAGTGATCCGTGAGCTCGAGACGGAAAAGGTCTATCGGGGAAAGGTCGTGACCGAGCTCGTCCCGTTCACCGAGTTCTATCCGGCCGAGGAGTACCACCGGGATTACTTCCGCCGCAATCCGTGGAGCGGATACTGCCGCGCGGTCATCGCTCCGAAGGTCGCGAAGTTCCGGAAGAAGTACGCGTCGCGACTCAAGACGGCGTGATCCTGCTCGGTTCCTGCCCTCAGAGGGCCAAGTACAGGAAATACGCGGCGAACGCGAAGAGGAGAACGCCGGACCCGAGGACGACCGCGCGCGACGCCCGGGGCCTGCCCTGGGTACCGATGTGGAGCGCCCAGGGAAAGACGACGATCCACACGGCGATCGCTCCGAAGAGGCCGAGAAAGAGGACGATTCCCCCGAGATAAGCGAAGGCGAGGCCGGCGGTCATCCACCAGAGGATCTGGAACGGGTTCGAGACTCCGAGTCCGAGCGCCGTGACGTACGTCCGCGAAGCGTTAGCCTCCGGGACCGACGTCTCGCCCGGCCGGCGAAGTAGTCGGACACCCAGGTAGATCGTCACCGCCGCGCCCCCCACGTAGATTTCGCGAAGGAGGCCCCCCAGGTCCACCTCGGAACGGACGGCGTAGACGATGCTCCCGAGAACCAGGTCGGCACTCATCGCTCCGAGACCGGCCGTCACGCCGTCGCGGAACGACCGCACGGACCGCGACGCGATGAACGCGTTCATCGGCCCGGGCGGGATCGTGAGCGAGAATCCGAGCGCGAGTCCGAACGCAAGTTCCAGCAGGTACGAATTCACGGACGCTCCTCCGCGCACCTCGCGCTATCCAGCGCCCGCGGTGGGGTGGTTTTCCTCACTTGGGAATCCGGGGGGCCCGCCGGCGGTCGAAGGCTCAGCCCTGGGAGGGTTGCGTGGGGACGTCGGGACGGAACTCGATCGCGATTCCCTCGCGCACCGCCCCGGACACCGGGCAGTAATCCGCAAAGACCTCGAGGCATCGGTCGACCTTGGCGCGGTCCTCGGCCCGCACCGGCTCGCACGTCAGGGAGACCTCGATCCGTTGCACCCGAAGACGACCGCGCGCATTGCGACCGGTGTACGTGCGAACCCGGGTCACGATCCCCCGCACGGGTACCTGGGCCCGTCGGAAGCAATCGTAGAGCGTTGAGCTCATGCAATGCCCAACGGCGGTGGCGAGGCTCTGAGCAGGCGACGTACCGGACCCGCCGCCGGTCGGAGGGGGCTCGTCCACGATCCGCGCGCCGAAGGTGGCGTTGTCGTACACGGCCTCGAACCGGAACTCTTCCTGCTGCCGCAGCTCGACCGTCGCGCTCGAATCTGTCATGAACTCCGCCTCGAGAGGTGAGAGGCGAGGGAGAGGAAGACCGTTCCGGGGTCACGTCCGGCGGAGACGCAGCTTCGGGTGCTCGCCCGGGCTGGTCACCGCGGAGGGGAAACGACGCGGGCCTCGACCGTGATCACCCGGTCGGTCGGCGGTCGCCACGTGAGCGAAAGGATACCCCCTAGTAACGCCAGGATGAACCCGACGACGAATCCGGCGAAGGCGAACGGGATGCTGACCAGCGCGAACAGGATCGCGAGCGCCCCCCAGACCGTGTGGGCCGCGGGCACCACGATCATGAGGAGGCCGACCACGAACGTGAGCAGACCCACCAGGAGCCCGACCAAGAAGAACGCGCTCAGAAACCCGAAGAACGCGAAGATCGCGCCAATCAGGGCGAACCCGAGACCCCCCAAGATGATGAAGATCCCTCCGAGGATCGTCAGCACGCCGGCCCCGACGGGACGCGCCACAACGGGGCCACGAGGGAGGAGGAGAAAAGCCCCTCGACCGGCCGAAGGGTGTCGCCCCCAATCTATTTCCTTCCGTGAAGTCGTGGGTCCGGCGAGGAGATCCAATGCCGAACGCGGCGGGGGTTGCGGGCCGAGTCTTCGAACTTCACCGGAAGCCGCAGGTCGGCGGAGAGCATGGACTTCCCAAGCCCACCGTGCCCGAGACCTGGGTCACCCGGGCGGGCGTGGAGGGCGATTTCAACCGGTACCGGCACGTGGAGAAGCACGATGACCCCGCCATGGCACTCCTGATCGTTCCGCGGGAGACGTTGGACGACCTCGCTCGCGAGGGTTGGCCGGTACGGCCCGGAGACCTTGGCGAAAACATCACGACCGAGGGCATCCCATACGATGCGTTCTCGCCGGGTCGGCGGTTCCGCGCCGGTAACGTGGTCTTCGAAGTCTCGAAGCCCTGCACTCCCTGCGATAACCTCTATCTCTTGCCCTACGTCGGCGCGACCCGAGGACCGGAGTTCCTGAAGGTGATGCTCAACCGCCGCGGCTGGTACGCCCAAGTAGTGAAGGAAGGTCGGATCCGCTCGGGCGACCCGTTGGTTTCGGTCGACGGGGATTCAACTCCGGACTGAGCCGTTCTGCCTCTCGAGAGTCCGACCGAGAGGGAAGGCCGTCGGCCGCCCCTCCGACGCGACGCAGAGGATGCACGCAAATCTCACGCGGAGGAACTAGATTATACTCCCTCGCAGGACCACCGCCGGGCCCCCCACGGCGGGAGGGCTCAGCGTTCCGGACTCGCGCGAACCGTCGGCGCGTGCGACACCGTAACTTGCGCATCCAGAACATTTGTATACTACCACACCTCGTCGGCGTCCGCTATGTCGCCGTCGCCACCGGGTCGAAAAGCATTCTGGCTACTGCCGATCGTCATCGCAGCCTGCGCCGTGATGGTGCTCCCTGGGGGGACATTCGTCGCGTCGGCGGGTCACCCGGGCAACGCACTGGCCTCGGCGGCCGGCGTAACGTCGAGCGTGACTCCCTCGCTTCCGAATCCTCTCTCGTCGCTCTCGTCGGGGACCGCCGCTCCCGGTGCTGCGACCGCTACTCTCCCCTCTTCCGACTCGTCTTCATCCTTTGATGTTAGCCCGCTCTCGAGTTCCCCGTATCATCTCACCAGTCTCCCCTCGTATCTCCAGAACACTCCCTGGGCTGAGGCCCTCGTCCACCCCAACAGCGCCCTTCACACGCTCGCCTCGCTACCGAACCTGCAGACGCTCCTCCACCCGGACTCCGTGTCGGATGGGGGGGTCTTTTATCCAGGGTACGTGGCTCAGCCTGCCCCGACCGGGATCACCGACTACGGACTCGGAGCGACTCCCTTCTCGTACAACACGTCGCACATCGCAGGTTCCGTCACCTTCAACACTCCTCCGAACGCCACGAACCCCGGCGCGGAGTTCGTGATCAACCCCTCGCCCGGTGGCCAGCACCAGGGTGCGATCGGCAGTGTCTACACGTTCGGTATTCAGCTGAATACCATGGGCGTCAACGTCTCCATCCCGGGGACGTATGACGCGGGCACCAATTCCTACAACGGAGTCGTCTGGGCCCAGAACGTCGTCAATTACAACGACTCGGGCATCCACTTCATCTCCGACACGTGGAATTTCAGTCTCGACTCCGATGCCTACATGGCTCAAAACTCCGTCTACTCCGGTTGCAACCTCAACACCGCGGGCGCGAACGCCCTGCTCCTCGCGAACGGCGGAGTCTTCCAGTGCGTCG
Organism: Thermoplasmata archaeon; assembly: GCA_030039915.1. Next base: position 12,560 of record JASHUP010000116.1, read on the forward strand.
GGGGGACGATCCCGATTACCTCCGCCGACTACCCGATCACGGTCACGCTCTACAACAACTTCACGACCAACGCGCAGGACCGGTCTCAACTCGCCTACGGGTACAGCATCTATCTGGGCGGAGTCGCCCAGACCCTCTCGGGGACCTCCGACACGGTCGTCTTCAACAACACCGCCCCGACGTGGCAGTCGCCGGCCGCCCCCGCGAACAACCCGGCGAACACCATCGACCCGTTCTCCGTGACTCCGACCTTCGGTCCGGATTACGGCTTCCAACAGGACGCGGAGATTGACATCGTCGGTGGGATTGAGGGCTCCAACGCGGTCTTCACCTCCATCAACGGCTCCGCGAGCCTCCAGTACTCGAACGCGAGCTCCGGTGGCTGGAAGAACGTCCCCTCGGCCTACAACTTCGGCGGCGAGACGGGCGAGACCTCGACCGGCATCGCGGAGACGTGGACGGCCGGCCACACCGTGAACTTCGACCAGGGCCCGACGTTCGCCGAAGGATTCTGGAACTCGCAGCCCCAGGCCCAGGTTCCGATGGGTTCCGTGCACATCGCCGGCTCGATCTCTCCGTCCTTCGGGTTCGTGTTCGTGAGCAACACTCCCCCGGTCCTCAATCCCTGGACGGGGGGCGAGCGCGACAACATGAGCTGGCTCCCGTCGACCACGGGGAGCTTCAGCACCTACCTTCCGCCGCTGAGCGCTTCCTGGACGACCACCTACTACGTCCAGGCATTCGCGGACGGGTATGCCGAAACGAACACGACGGTCACCGCCGCGACCAGTTCCCTCGCGATCACGTTGACCGCCGCGGCCGGCGTGGATCGGGCCCCGCTCTACATGAACGGAAACGCGCAAGCGTCCGCTCTCGCGGCAGCGGTGGGCGCCTCTGCCAGTGCTCCGTACACGTTCGCCGACCTCACGCCGAACGTGAACTTCACCTTCGACCACGTGAACGACTACGGCTTCCCGACGTTCATGGTGTTCTACGCGTCCGGGGTGACGAACGAACTGGTGGTCAATGGGGTGTACATCGGTAGCGATTCGGCCGTGAGTGGCAACAGCTACATCTACGACTCAGTTCGCCCGATCACTGGGGTCTGGGAACCGAATCCGGAGGTCTTCCTCGACGTAGGGGCGTACACTTCGGGGATCGAGATCTTCGACGGCGCTAACGCTCAGGTCCTTAACCAGGAGCTGTTCGGCGATGCACCGGTCTACTTCAACTTCGGCTCGATGCTCGACTTCTGGCGCGAATCCAACGCCTACGTGAACGACACTCTGTCCATCGAGGGCGGCGCGGGAGTCTGGGTCGGCGACTCCGTGGACACGCTGGTCACCAACACCACGGCGGTGATCGAGGCGACTGGCGTCCAGGATGTCGGATCCTTCTCCACGACCGTCACGTATGTCTTTGCGGGGCTGCTCGCGGTGGGCATCGAAGCCTACGGCAGCTACAATGGCGTCTACAGCTGGGTCAATGCCACCGAGGAGAGCATTGGCGTTGAGGCGGGGTATGATGCCGCCTTTTACGGCCTGAGCCCCTACTACACCGAGCCGGGAACCTACGGGCTCACCGCCAACGAGCTCAACGCGACCTATGACGCGTTCGACGCCGAGTTGATGGCCTCGAGCGGCACGACGTTCAACACGGTCGGGGCATACGACCCCGAGGACTACGAAGCCGGCGGGATCGAGCTCGTGGGCACGAACGTGACCACGATCAACAACCTGGTCGTCACGGACGGGTACGGGTTCTACTTCGTGGACGCGAACGACACGACGCTGAACGGCTTCGTGCTCAGCGGGTACGTGGAGAGCGGCGTCAATTCCGAGACGTTCTTCGACTTCGATACCACCTTCAACAACGCGGTCATCGACGTTCCGGACAGTATCGCGGTCGTGGGCATCGACAGCACGGACATGACGCTCTCGTCTCCGACGGTGACGGACACTTACTCCGGTTTCACCCTCGAGGACACCTTCGGCTTCACCGCGACCAACCTGGTCTCTTCCGGTTCAGCCTTCCCCTATGAGCTCTACGGAGGCACGGGCACGATCTCGGTGACCGGATACACCACGACCGACGACTACATCGGGTTCAACCTCTACTACACGGGAGGCGCGACCGTGACGGACGTGGTCGCTACGGACGACGGGTCCTCGGACTACGACTCGCCGTTCAGCGGCGCGGTCGCGAACTACGGCAACCTGGCCGCGGGCAACGTGATCACCGACGTGAGCACAACGGACTTCGGAGTGGGCGTGCGGATCGACACCGGTGCGACCGACAACTCGGTTTCGGGGGTCACCTCGACCGACGAGTCGACCGGCGTCTTTATCGACGACGCTGGGGCCGGTAACACGGTTTCGGACGTCACGGTGAACGACGCGATCGGAGTGATCATCGACCCGTCCGACGGCGAGGCGATCTCGGGAGTCAGCGTCACGGACGGCGGCGTCGGCGTGGCGCTCGCCGGAACCTGGGACGACACGGTCACGGGCACGACGGCCACGAACGACTCGCTCGGCGTCTACATCCTGCCGTTCGACAATGATGAGGAGTTCATCGTTTCCCACGACATCACAGTGACCGATACGACGATCTCGAACGATTCGGTCGGGGTCTTCGTGGTGGAGTCGGGCGTGATCTCCATCGACGGAGTGACGGCTTCGCAGGCCGCGCTCTCGTCCCCCTGGGACGCGGGCCCGGTCGGGGTCGTCTCGGCGGTCATCACCCTCGTGGCGTACCAGGTCTCGGTCTCCAACGTCGTCGCGACGAACTACCCGATCGGCCTCTACGATGAGGACTCGGGTTGGGGAGACTACGGTCCGGGGAGCATCTACGTCCAGAACCTGAACTCGACCGGTGGGGATTATGCGATGGTCCTGAACGACACCGGGTACGGATACTTCAACGACATCGGATCGTACCAGGACTACCAGGGCGTCTGGGCGAACTACGCGGAGGGGAACGACATCCTCGGCAGCAGCTTCGTGGACGACTCGAGCTACGGGGTGTCGCTCTGGTACTCCGAGGACAACTGGGTCTGGGACAGCACCTTCATCGGGGACAACGGCGCGACCAACGTCTACAGCGCCGCCCACATCCAGGCGTACTCGGGATACGAGGGGAACGCGCCGAATTACTTCAACGCCCCCTACGCGCCGTACCCCGGTAACTACTGGGCCGACTGGCACACGTACTCCGGCAACGGCGGTCAGCTCGCTCCGTACTACGTCGGCGACGGAAACTGGGACTTCTACCCGCTCAACGTTCCGGCTTCCGAAACCGCGGTCTGGTTCTACGAGTCGGGACTTCCCGCGGGAACCTCCTGGTCGGTGACGTTCGGCGGCGTGACGCAGAGCACGAGCAACGACTGGCTCGTGTTCGGCGCCGCGTCCGGGTCGGTCGCCTTCTCGGCCGGGGCCGTCACGGGCTACACCGCGGCCCCCGCGTCGGGGACCGTCGACACCGCCACCGGAACGACCGCGGTGGACGTCACCTACTCCGAGAGCGCGACCGTCACCATCACGGAGACGGGCCTGCCGGCCAACACCAAGTGGTCGGCGATCTTCGGAGGCACGACGGCGAACTCGACGACCTCGGCGATCACGTTCTCGGTCGCCGCCGGTACCTATGCGTACCAGATCCCGCAGATCGCGGGCTACACCGCGTCGCCGTCCAGCGGCACGGTGACCGTGTCCGGGACCTACGAGATCGCGGTCGCGTTCAACGAGGTCACGTACGCCGTGACGGTGTCGCAGAGCGGCCTCGGCAGCGGGCAGACGTGGTCGGCCACCATCAACGGGGTCACCCAGTCCTCGACGGGCGCGACGATCACCTTCTACCTCCCGAACGGGTCGTATACGGTGAAAGTGGCGAACGTGAGCGGCTACTCGGTCTCGAGCAGCAGCGTCGCGGTGACGGTCAACGGCTCGCCCTCGGGAGCGGCGGTCTCGTACAGCCCCACCTCGACGACGTCGCTCGTGTCGAGCAGCACGTTCAACGAGTGGCTTGCGGTGGCGATCGCGATCGCGGTGATCGCGCTCGTCCTCGGCCTCCTCGCGCTCTTCATGCGCCGGGGCAAGGAGCCGCAGTCCAGCGCCCAGCAGTGGAACCCGCCGCCGTCCGGATCGACGGAAGGCGCCCCTCCCGCCTCGGGCGGCTCGGGGAGTTGGAGCGAAGGACCGCCCGCCGGGGGATCCCCGCCGAGCTGAACGACCGCCGGTAGAGCGGAACCAACCCCTTCCTATCCCCCGGGCCTCCCCGGCCCGGGGTGACTCTTCTTTGGAACGCGCGAGGGAATTACCGGCCGTCCGTCCGGGCCGTTACTTCGAGCTGGAGTAGACGGAGAGGTCGTCGTCCTGCTCGATCTCGAGCAGGTGGCCCAGTCGGTCGCGCTTGGTCCGGAGGTACGTGCGGTTGACCGGGTTCGGAGGTACCTCGACCGGGATCCGTCCGGTGATCCGCACGCCGTGCCGCTCGAGGTCCAGTACCTTTGCCGGGTTGTTCGTGAGGATCTGGATCGACCGCACATGCAGGGCGGCAAGGGAGTGCGCGGCGATCGCGTAGTCCCGCTCGTCGGGGCGGAACCCGAGGAGCTCGTTCGCCTGTACGGTATCGTATCCCGAGTCCTGGAGCTGGTAGGCGCGGATCTTGTTGACGAAGCCGATCCCTCGACCTTCCTGACGAAGGTAGAGGACCACCCCGCGCTCCATCTGCCCGATCCGCTCGAGGGATTCGATGAGCTGGTCGCGGCAGTCGCACCGGAGGGAGCCGATGGCATCGCCCGTGAGGCACTCCGAGTGGACGCGGACCGGGACGTCCTCCTGCTCGAAGACGTCGCCGTGGACGAACGCGGCGTGGTCCCGCTGATCGAGGCAGTTCTCGAACGCGACCACCTGGTATTCTCCGAACCGGGTAGGCAGGTTCGCGAGCGCCCGGATCCGCACGCAACTATCGGGTGCTCCCTCGCACTCGTGCTCCTCGCCTTCCTTGAGGAGACGTTCCACGATCGGCCCCGGGATGCCCATGGTCGGTGCACGGGGACTCCCCCCGGGACCTGATAACGGTTCAGGGCGACCGGAACGAACGGAAAGCAGGGGGTGCGGGGGGAACCGCGCCCCCTTCGGGCTTCGCGGTGGCGCTACGTCAGAACGTGGATGTTGTGCTGCGCGCTGATCTCCCGCAGACGCTTCGGCCAGACGGTGACCGTCACCTCGCCGATGTGCGCCTTGCGCAGCAGGAGCATCTGCGTTCGCCCCTGGCCGATCCCTCCCCCGATGCTGAGCGGGATCTGGCCGTTGAGGATCGCCTGGTGGTAGGGCAGCTTGAGGAAGTCGAGCTGTCCGGACATCGCGAGCTGCTGACGGAGGGTCTCCGCCGTCACCCGGATGCCCCCCGACATGAGCTCGTGGCGACGCCGGGTGACGGGGTTCCAGACGAGGATGTCGCCGTTCAGGCCGTGCATCGGCCGTCCGTCGGCGGACCGGGTCTCGGTGACCCAATCGTCGTAGTCGGCCGCGCGCATCTCGTGCGGGTAGCCGTCCGCGAGCGGCCAACCGATCCCGATGATGAAGAGCGCGGGATACTTCTGGAGGATCGCGGTCTCGCGCTGCTTGCGGGGAAGGTCGGGGTACGCTTCGAGGAGCTCCTCCGCATGCAGGAAGCGGATCTCGTCGGGGAGGCTCGGGTACCGTGGGTCCTTCAGTTGAGGGAACAGCCGAAAGAGATGCTTCTGGGCTCCCGTGAGGACGTTCCAGATTCGTCGGACGGTGTCTTTGAGGTAGTCGAGGTTTCGGTCCTCTAC
>JASHUP010000117.1 GCA_030039915.1 Thermoplasmata archaeon
AACGTTCCCAGGCTTGCGAGGGAGACGAAGACCGTGAGGTTCAGCTGAACGCCGGTGATCGCGAAAAAGAGCGGAATGAAGAACCCCCAGCACACCACGTTCAGAACCGAGCGCGCGGTCCGGTACGCCTGCTCTCCGACACTCGCCGGGGTGACCAGGATCCCGGCGTAGAACACGCCGAGCACGAACGTGAGCCCCAGCGCCTGGGAGAGCAGCGCGGCCCCGAGCGCGAGCACCATCAGCACCGCGAACCCCGCCTCCCGGTATCGGACCGCATTGCTCGCCCTCGAGATGAACGCCTTCCAGGCCTCTCGTTCATGGATCGCAGCGAGGAGCTCATGGGCCACGAGCATCACGACGAGGAACAGCGCGACGCTCCCGAGCGCGATGCCGAGCGAGACGGCCGTGACGTGACCTCCGCTGTTGGAGACCTCGAGGAGGACCGCAAAGACCGTGATGGCGACGAGTTCGTTGACCAGGGCCACGGCCATCGCCATCCGTCCGAGTTTCGTCCCCACCAGGCCGAACTCCGACACCATGATGCCCATGACCGGGAGGGCCGTGATGGAGAGCGTCACGGCGACGAAGAGCAGGAGGAGGAGGGAGGACCCGGGAAAGACGAAGTACCCGATCGCCAGGCAACTGCCGAGCGGGACCAGGAAGATCGCCAGTCCTGAGAGGAACGTGTGAAATTTCATCCCGTAGATGTCCTCCGGGCCCATCTCGAGTCCGGCCATGAATAGGATGAGGAAGGTCGCGAGGAACTGGATGGTCGTGAGCGAGGGGCTCACGCCGGACTGGACCGTGACTCCGTAGAACGGGCCGAGCAGATACGGACCGAGCACCACGCCCGTGATCAACTGGCCGACGAGCGCCGGCTCGCCGAGCCGGATCGCGACCTCCCCCGCAACGAGGGAGGTGGCGAGGAGAACGAAGAGGGAGACGATGAACTCGGTCTGAGCATCCAGGACCACGCGCGAGTCCCCTTTCGCCGGAGGGACGGGGCCGATATGGACGTATGGATTCCGGAGCTCCCGGGGCACGCCGTTCGGACCTCGGGTCTAGGCGGTCCGGGGTCGTGGACGGGACCCCGCGTGGACGGGGCGAGTTCTGGGAAGTTCTCGCAAACTGCCCCGTTCGATCCCGACTCCGCGACGGATGCGTATTCGACCGTATGCATACGTATCCCGAGCCCCTGCTTTCGCATTGAGCTGGGCATCACGAAGTCTATGTAGCACTTCTCTGTTGCAAGAGGGTCCGCGATGAGTTCGGTACGTGGAGGCGACTCCGGTCCCGCAGCGGAGACGGCTACGTTTACTCCGTTCGTTCGACCGGAACCAACCCTTTCCGTGACCTCTGGGTGAACTATGGCAACCAATCCAGCAATGGGGAACCAGCCGAAGAGCGCAGCACAGCAGGCGAGGGAAGACCAGGTACTGCTGGCGGATGCATCCGACCGGAAACTGAGGAGAGCTCTATCGTTCCAAGACCTCTTCATGATCTCGTTCGGCGGGGTCGTCGGTTCGGGTTGGCTGTTCGCCGTCTCGTTTGCGGCCCAGCTCGCGGGACCGGCGTCGATCGTTGCGTGGATCATCTGCGGAATTTTCATGATGGCGATCGGTCTCTGCTTCGCGGAGATCGCTTCCGCCCTGCATAAGACCGGACAACTGGTCCGCGGCCCCCTCTATTCGCACGGGGGCTTTACGGGGTTCATCATCGCGGCCGCGTACATCTTGGGTTCCATCACCGTCCCAGCGATCGAGGCCGAGGCGGTCATCACCTACCTGGCCGGGAACCCGCCCAACATCATCCCGAACGCGGTGGGCTCGAACGGACTGCTCACCGGTCAGGGAGTGGTGATTGCGGCGCTGCTCCTGGTCGGGTTCTTCTTCCTCAACTATTTCGGAGTGAGATTCCTCGGTGCGTTCAACACGGTCGTCACCTGGTGGAAGTTCATCATTCCGGCCCTGACCATCATCTTCCTCTTTACGGTCTACAGCCAGAGCAACTTCACCGGGAGCACGGGAGCGACGGGGTTCGCCCCGTTCGGCTGGCCCGGTATCTTCACCTCGATTCCCACCGCGGGGATCGGCTTCGCCTACCTCGGGTTCCGCGGCGCCGCCCAATTCTCGGGCGAGGCGAAGAATCCGCAACGGGATGCCCCGTGGGCGATCGTCCTGTCGATCACGGCGGCGGTCATCCTGTACGTCCTACTCCAGGTCGTCTTCATCGGCGCCATCAACTGGACCGCGGCCGGCATCGCTCCGGGCGACTGGGCCGGACTCTCTTCGGGCCCGCTCCACACGGCGCCGTTCTATAACGTGATGAAAGAGGCGGGCCCCGCCCTCCTCGCCGGTTTCGCCTCGTTCCTGCTCGCGGACGCGGTCATCTCCCCCGCGGGGACGGGTTGGGTCTTCCTGGGTGAGGCGACGCGCGCCGTCTACGGCGTCGGCGCGGACGGCTATTTCCCGAAGCCGCTCCTGCGAATCCAGCACCGGACGCGCATCCCCTGGGTCGCGCTCGTCGTGACGACGATCGTCGGCGGGATCTTCATCGCTCCGTTCCCGTCCTGGTACCTGTTCGCCGGATTCATCACCGATGCCTTCGCGGTCTCGCTGATCATGGGTTCGCTCACCCTCCTCGCGCTCCGGAAGCACGCGCCGAATCTGAAGCGTCCGTTCCGCTTGCCGGCCGCGTTCTGGATCGGGGCCGTCGCCTTCATCGGCGGCTCGTTCGTGATCTACTGGACGGCGTTCGGCGGTCTGTTCTACGTAATGACCGTCATCTTCGTCACGGTGCCGATCTACTACTTCTTCTACGCGCCGCGGAACACGGGGATCTCGCGCGGGACCTCGCTCACCATCGGTATCGTCCAACTCGTCGGGACGATCGCCGTCACGGCGTGGGCGTACAACGCCCTCTACATCGGCGACGTGGTCAGCTTGTCGCCGAGTAAACCGCCGGCATCGGACGGCACCTTGATCACGACCTTCGCGATCTACTACACCGTCTTTCTGCTCATCGTGCTGATCCCGACGCTGATCGCGTACTCGAAGTCGAACGCCGATGGCAAGAAGTCGATCAACGCGGCGTGGTGGGTCATCACGCTGCTGTTCGGGATGTACCTCATCAATTTCTTCACGGTCTACAACTTCTGGCTGTCCGTCGGCGGGCTCCTCATCGCCCCGCACGGTTACATCCCGACCCCGTGGGACACCCCGCTCTTCCTGGTCTTCGCGGCCGTGATCTACGTCTGGGGGATCTACAGCGGCTACCGGACGAAGGATATCGAAGAGGTCGAGAACCTACTCT
>JASHUP010000118.1 GCA_030039915.1 Thermoplasmata archaeon
GCGGCGAGATTGGCGAAGACCGGCGAACGGAACTTCACCCGGTACGGGTGGTCGGTGCCCTCGTTCACGACGTAGGCCTGGGCCTCCCCGTGCGGTTCCTCCACGGACGAGAACCCGACCCCCTTCGCGTAGTTCCTCTTGAGGAGGTACCCCTCGCGACCCGTCGGCGCGTACGGCGCCCCCAACCAGCGCGGGAGGCTTTCCGCCATCACCGGACCGGGATGGTGGTCGAGCCAATCGAGCGTTTGGCGAAGGATCCGCAGCGACTGGCGCATCTCCTCCATCCGGACGAGATATCGACCCGTCACGTCCGCGCTGTCGGCGACCGCGACGTCGAAGTCGACCGCGGCGTATTGGGAATACGGTCGGTCCTTGCGCAGGTCGCGCTTCACGCCCGCCGAGCGGAGCATCGGACCGGTGATGCCGTGCGTGATGCAGTCGTCCGCCTTCAGCACGCCCAGGTTGTCGCAGCGCTTGTGGAAGATCGTTGACCCGAGGCAGAGCTGGTCGTACTCCCGGAACCGCTCCTCGAGCCAATCCACGACCTTCCGAGCCTGCGTCGTGAAGGCCGGCGGGAGGTCGTTCCGGACTCCGCCGACGCGCATGTACTCGTACGTCATGCGCGCGCCCGTGAAGCTCTGGAACAGGTCGAGGACGAGGTCCCGGTCCCGCATGCCGTAGAGGAACGGGCTCATCAGCCCGATGTCCTGGACGAAGGCGGCGTACCACATGATGTGGGAGCCGATCCGCTGGAACTCGTCGCACGTCATCCGGATGTACTCGGCCCGCTCGGGCGGCGAGATGTGGAGCGCCTTCTCCGAGGCGAGGACGTAGAGGTGCTCCCAAGCGAAGCCCGCCACGTAGCAGCAACGGTCCATCAGCGTCACGACCTCGTTGTAATGCCGGTCCTCGCTGATCTTCTCGATGCCGCGATGCAAGTACCCCATCTCGGGGTCGGCGTCGAGGACCAGCTCTCCGTCGATGCGAACCCGGAGGTTCCACAGGCCGTGGGTCATGGGGTGCTGGGGCCCCATGTTGATCCACATCTCAGACATGGCGCGACTTCACCTCGAGCTCCTCGGGCTCGTGGAGCTTGAACGAGCGCAGGAGCGGGTGGAACACGTAGCCGTCCGGGGTCAGGAGGTGGCGAAGGTCCGGATGATGGTCGAACGTAACGTCCACGAGCTCCCAGGTCTCCCGTTCGTGCCAGTTCGCGCTCGGCCATACCGGGGTCGCGGACTCGATGTGGGGGTCGGAAGCCGGCAGGTCCGTCGAGAGCAGGACGTACTGGCGGAGGCGATCCGACCAGAGCACGTAGAACACCTCGCGATGGTCGACCCAGTCGATGCCGCCGACCATCGACAGGTGGGTGAAGGCGAGGTCCTCCCGAACGGCGCGGAAGACGTCGAGCGCGCCCTCCCGCCGGAAGCGAACTCGGCCGGCCGTGCCCTCGAACGGCTCGACCGACAGGAGGTGCTCCCCCAGTTTCGTCGAGAGAGCCCGAGAGACCTCCTCCGGTTGCATTCGTCCCCTCCTCACGATGCCCGGCGGCCCGTCCGCCTATTCCTTGCGCTCCCGGATCAGTTGTTCGAGGCGGAGGATCCCGTCGAGCATCGCTTCGGGTCGCGGCGGACACCCGGCGATGTAGACGTCGACAGGAACGAGCTTGTCGACGCCGGGCACGACCGAATAGGCCGTGCGGAACGGACCGCCGCCCGTCGCGCAGTTGCCCATCGCGATCACCCACTTCGGCTCGGGCATCTGCTCGTAGAGGGTGATGAGCTTGTGCGCCACCTTCCACGTGACGGTGCCGTTGACGATCATGAGGTCGCATTGACGCGGCGAGGACCGGGGCACCACGCCGAACCGCTCCGCATCCCAGCGGGCCCCGAAGCCCGCGGCAAACTCAATCGCGCAGCACGCGAGACCCCAGTGCAAGGGGAAGAGCGAGTTGCGGCCGGCCCAGTTGAAGACGGGGCGGATGACCTTCGCCTGTCCCTGCTCGGCGATCAGGGATCCGAGCGCCTCCTTGGCCGCCGGGATGAACTCCTTCACCCGGAGGGTCTCGATCTCCACGAACGGGACCGCCGGCTGCGAGGCCATCGGGAGCTCAGGGCCAAGGGAAAGGTCCTGCTCCGGAGGGAGCACCTTTGCCGGGGCGGAGAGCTGGGTCGGCGGTGTCGTCACACGACCCACCTCTTCTCTCCGCTCAACGCGTAGTAGATGCCGGTGATCGCGAGCGCGGTGAACCCGACCGCGATGAAGACCGGAAGCCAGGCGGAGTTCGCGCCGCGGAACGTAAGTCCCCAGAGAGCGAGGACGAAGCCAAGCACGTCGACCGCCACGAAGACGATCGCGAAGGTATAGTGCTGGGTGGGGAAGTCGATCTGGGCCTCCCCCTCAGGCTCCTCGCCGCATTCGTAGGTCGTGAGCTGAAGGTACGAGCTCCGACGCTTCGCCCCGAGCAATCGGTTCGCGACGATCGAACCGACGCCGAATGCCCCCGCGATTACGGCGAAAACCAGGAACGTCGTGACCCCGGCTTCCATCGCTTCCTCCTCCCGCTAATCGAGCAGTCCGTCGGACCCTTTGACGTTATTTAACCTCAGGGGCCGGATTCGAGAGAACCCTCTCACGCCGGGCGCGGCCGGTGGCACTCCGGTCGCCGGAGTTAATGCTCCCTGGTCCTCGGCTCCCTTCGTGCGATGGCGTCATTCGATGCTTCGTTAACTCTCTCCGGGAAGTGGGTCCGGCTGGAGCCGCTGCGCCCGGCGCATGCCGCCGGACTCCGGGAGGCGTTCCGAGATCCGGAGGTCGGTCGGTACCTTCTCTACCGTCCGGAGGACAGTCTCGAGGGGATGCAGGCGTTGGTCGACCGCTACCTCGAGTGGCAGCGGACCGGTCAGGTGCTCCCGTTCGCGACCGTCCTTCGCGCGAGCGACCGACCGATCGGGATGACGAACTACCTTCGCATCGATCGGGAGAACCATTCGGTCGAAGTCGGCGGTACCTGGCTTGACTCGTCCTACTGGAGGACGCCGGTGAACACGGAGGCGAAGTACCTCATGTTCCGCCACGCGTTCGAAGTGGAGCAGGTCCACCGGGTGAGCCTGCAAACCAACATCCTGAACGAGCGCTCGCAGCGCGCCATCGCGCGCGTCGGAGCGACCCGGGAGGCGGTCTTCCGCGACGATAAGCTGCTCGCGGACGGCACGTTCCGAACGTCGGTCGTCTTCGGGTTGCTCGTCTCCGAGTGGCCGCGGGCAAAGGCCTACCTCGAAGAGCAGCTCGCGCGCCCGTGGACCCCGCCGGCCCGGGGCCACGCCGGCGAGCTCTCGTCCCGGGAGGGGCCGCGAACGTGACCGGCACCGACTTTCACCCTCCCGTCGTTCTGAGCGGCCGATACCTCGAGCTTCGTCCTCTCGAACGCGCCGACGCCTCCGGCCTCGCTAAGGCCGGTCGGGACCCCGAGGTCTGGAGATTCCTGAGGATCGGCCCGGGCCACCCGCCCACGGCCGTCGAAATGGAGACCTTCATCGACCAGCTGCTCGCGATGCAGGGGAAGGGCGAGCTCCTCGCCTTCACCATGGTTCTACGCTCGAACGGCGCGCTCGTCGGGATCGTCCGATTTCTCGACATCGACCGGCCCAACCGGGCGGTCGAGCTCGGGACGTGGATCGACTCGCGGTACTGGCGGACGCCGCTCAACACGGAGTCGAAATTGCTGATGCTCCGCTACGCCTTCGAGGACGAACGGGTTCACCGCGTTCAGCTGAAGACGGACGAACGCAACGTGCGCTCGCAGCGCGCACTCGAGCGTC
>JASHUP010000119.1 GCA_030039915.1 Thermoplasmata archaeon
GACCGGGACCAACGGAACGGTCCACGCGGAGGCGGTGATCGTCGCAACGGGGGCGAACGCGCGCTGGCTCGACCTCCCCTCCGAGGACCGTCTCAAGGGCCACGGCGTCTCGGCCTGTGCGACGTGCGACGGGTTCTTCTTCAAGGGAAAAGAGCTCGCCGTGGTCGGCGGCGGCGACACCGCGATGGAAGAGGCCCTCTTCCTCACGAACTTCGCGACCCACGTCACGATCATCCACCGCCGCGACAAGTTCCGGGCGAGCCCGATCATGCTGGACCGGGCGCGCGCCCACCCGAAGATCTCGTTCCTCGTCGACTCCGCGGTCGAGGAGGTCCTGGGTCGGGAGGCGGTCGAGGGCCTCCGCGTGAAGAACCTCAAGAGCGGCAGCACCTCCGAACTCAAGCTCGGCGGGCTCTTCGTGGCCATCGGACACGTTCCGGCGACCGAGGTCTTTCGCGGCGCGCTCGAGCTCGACGCCGAGGGCTACGTGAAGGTCCACCGCGAGACCCTCACGAGCGTCGAGGGGGTCTTCGCCGCGGGGGACGTGCACGACCGACGCTACCGACAGGCCGTGAGCGCGGCGGGCTCCGGCTGCATGGCCGCGATCGACGCGGAACGCTGGCTCGCCGAGCACGAGGGACCGCACCCCGCTCCGGAGCGGCCGGCGACGAAGGTGGCGTCCGTTCCTCGGTCAAGATAGCCTTTAATATCGTCGGGCCCGGTGCGAACGAAGGACGGGCGATGCCCAACAAGAAACACCTCCACATCGAGTCGTCGGGCCAGCTCTGCATCTACTGCGGAGCGTGCGTGGGGATCTGCCCGCTCAACTGCATCTATCTGGACGAGACGCGCATCACCTTCGACGAGAAGATCTGCACCCGCTGCGAGATCTGCGTCAAGGCGTGCCCCGTCGGGGCGATCGAGATCGGCTGACGGCCCCCGGAGGACGCGCGGCGCATGCCCGACATGAAAACGGACGTTCTGGTCATCGGCGCCGGACCCGCCGGTAGCATGACCGCGAAGTGGGCCGCGAAGGCCGGCGCCAAGGTCGTGATGATCGAGAAGCGCCAGGAGATCGGCTCTCCCGTGCGCTGCGGCGAGGGGATGAGCAAGGCGTGGCTCGCGGACGTCGGGATCAAGCCCGGCCGCTGGATCAACGTCGAGGTCGAGGGCGCCCGGATCTACTCCCCCAGCGAGAAGGTCTTCGAGATCAACGAAAAGCACGCCGGCAACGAGGTCGGCTACGTCGTCGAGCGGGACGAGTTCGATAAGCAGCTCGCGATCGACGCCGCGAACGCGGGGGTCGACGTCATCCTCAAGACCGCGGCCGTCGCGATGCTGAAGGAGAACGGGCGCATCGTCGGCGCGAAGGTGAAACAGTTCGGCGAGACCCACGAGATCCGGGCGCCGGTCACGATCGCGGCGGACGGCTTCGAGAGCCAGGTCGGTCGGTGGGCCGGCATCCCGACCAACCTCGCGATGCGGGACATGGATACCTGTCTCCAGTACCGCATGACGAACGTCGACTGCGACGTGCGCTACTGCGACTTCTACCTCGGCAAGGTCGCCCCGGGAGGGTACGTCTGGATCTTCCCGAAGGGCGACGGCCTCGCGAACGTCGGGATCGGCGTCCAGGTGAGCCAGGTGAAGAACATGGCGGACGCGCGGAACTACCTCGACCACTGGATCGACCACCACCCCGGCTACGCGAAGGGGAAGAAGATCGACATGGTCGGGGGCGGGGTCTCGATCTCCGCTCCGCTCAAGCAGACGGTCGGTGACGGGATCATGCTCGTCGGGGACGCGGCGCGGATGATCGACCCGCTCACGGGCGGCGGCATCGCGAACGGCTGCATCGCCGGGAAGATCTGCGGGCAGGTCGCGGCCGAGGCCGTCCAGGCAGGCACGCCGACCAAGGAGTTCTTCCAGAAGTACGAGAAGGGCTGGCGGGCGGTCCTCGAAGAGAAGCTCTACCGCAACTGGCTCGCGAAAGAGAAGCTCGTCCAGTTGAGCGACGAGACGTTCGACAAGGTCGTCGACGCCCTCCAGGGTATGAAGCTCGAGAAGCTGAGCGTCCACAACATCCTCAAGGCGGTCCACGAAAAGTACCCCGAGGTGACGAAGGAGTTCGAGGCGTTCCTCTGAACGCCCGAGCTTCCGAACGTGCCCGGCGCTCCGAACAGCCCCCCCAAGCCCGCTCCCGAGCCGCCGAGCGCCGCGCCGGTGGGCGATCCCCCCGAGAAGAAGGTGCTCCGCCGCCTCGTCCCCAGTCGGGTGACGCTGCTCCTCGATCTCTGGAAGGGGGCCCCCAGTCCCGACCTCACGGGACCGTACGAGAAGGCGGAGGCGACCTTCGCTTCCGGCGATTTCTCGGGGGCCCTGAGCGCGCTCGACCAGCTCTCCGTCCGATTTGCCGAGCCGCGCTGGCCGATCCTTCCCGAACCGTTCCGCTCGCTTCGGGTGGTCATCGTGGCGCCGATGCCGCCGCACTGGAACCCCGACCACACGCTCGCCGCCCCCGAGAAGGACGCGAAGGCGGCCCGTGCGACCGCCTCCGATCAGCTCGCGCTCGCGCGCGCCAGCCTCGCCTGGGCGGCCGCGCACGGCATTGACACCGGCGACCTCGCTCCGCTCGCGGAGAGCGCCGCGAGCCGTCTCGGCGAGTCCGCGGACCTCGCCGCGTTCTACGAACCGATCGACGCGGTCTGGACCGGTCTCCACGGCCGCCTCCCCGCCCCGAAGAGCGGGACCGCGCGCGCCCCTCCGGCGCCCGCCGCCGAGGCCGAGGAAGCGTAGTCCCGCGTGAGCGACGAACCGCCGGCGAGCGCTCGACGGCGGGTGCGACGCGGGGAAGGCGAGGTCACCGAGTGGCCTCGGTCGCTCGTCGAATACACTCCGAAGGGGCCCGAAGAAGGAACGCCCTCCCCGGACGAAGACCGGGACCTCAACCGACTGCGGCTCGCGGCGCGACTTGCGAGCCTGCTTCAGTCGCGCGGTCGACCCGTGGAGGACGCGCTCGAGCGCCTTCGCCGCGCCGAGCGCGCGTTCCGCGAGGGTGCGCGCGCCGAGGGTCGGCGGTGGGTGAACGAGGCGATGGAGCTGCTCGACCGGGACGCAGGCACGGGGCCGTAGACCGGGCTACCGACCGTGCGTCCGTCGGAGGAGCTCGTTCGGAGTCTGGACGAGCACCCGCTCGAGCGTTCGCTCGGGGACGCCCGCCCCGAGGGCGACGCGCACCGCCCGGGCGAGCGGGATCAGTTGCTCGGGCGCATGCGCGTCGGAGTCGACGACCAGGTCGGCCCCCAGCTCGAGGGCGAGGCGCGCGACGTGGCCGTTCGTAAGAGAGTGTCCGGTCCTCCCCGAGATCTCGAGCACGACCGCGTGCGCCTTCGCGAGCGCGACGTCTTTGGGGTCGATGAGCCCGGGATGGGCGAGCACGTCCACCTCGCCGGAGTCGATCGCGGCGTGATTCGTCCCCGGCAGAACGAACTCGCCCGAGGTCGTCTCGCCGTGGACGATGACGATCTCGGCGCCCGCCTTGCGCGCGGCGCGCGCCACCTTCCCGATGTGCGGAGGCGGGATCTTCGTGAGCTCGACCCCGACGATCGGCACGAACCGACTTCCCTCCCACGCCTTCGCTTCCCCGAGCAGGTGGTCGAGCATCGGCTTCGGGTCCTCGGTGCCGAGGTGGTCGGTCAACGCGAGCGCTCGATGCTCGATCGCTTCCGCCTCCACCCACATGTCGGTCGCCGACGTCTCCCCGTCCGTGAGGTAGGAATGGGAGTGGAAATCCGCGCGACGGTCCGAGACCGTGGGCGCGCTCGCTCGGGGGGCCATACGTGTCCGAGCGCCCGGAGAACTTAGAGCTGAGGGGTGGGCCGGCCCGCGGAACGCGGCGCGGGCGCCGGATACGTTAAGGTTTCGAGCTTCGTTCGCGACGGCATGCCGCTCCCTCGGTTCGGAACGTTTTCGATCGTCGCCTTCGACCGGGACTCGGCCACCTGGGGGGTCGCCGTGCAATCGAGGTTCATCTCCGTGGGGGCTGTGGTTCCGCTCGCCGAAGCCGGTGTGGGAGCGGTCGCTACCCAGGCGCTCGCGAACGTCGCCTACGGACCCGAGGGGCTCACGCTCCTCCGTCAGGGGCTCTCCGCGACCGAGGTGGTCCGTCGTCTCACCGAGGCCGACGAGGGCCGCGACCATCGTCAGCTCGGGGTCGTCGACGCGAAAGGCGGGGCGGCCTCGTTCACCGGGTCGAAGTGCATGGAGTGGGCCGGTCACGAGGTGGGGAACGGGTTCGCCTGCCAGGGGAACATCCTCTTCGGACCCGAGGTCGTCCGCGCGATGGCCCGGACGTACGAATCGACCGGCGGCGACATCCTCGACCGGCTCCTCGCCGCGCTTGCGGCCGGTCAGCGGGAGGGAGGCGACCGACGAGGGATGCAGTCCGCCGCGCTGCTCGCCGTCCGAGCCGGGGGCGGCTATCAGGGCGGCAACGACCGCTGGGTCGACATTCGGGTCGACGAACACCCTTCGCCGATCGAGGAGTTGAAACGCATCTTTCAGATCTACGACATGACGATGCTGAACCGGGAGGACCCCACGACCCTCCTCCCGATTGAGGGCGACGTCGGCCGGGGCCTCCAGCACGACCTCGGCGTGCTCGGCTACTATTCGGGGCGATTCACCGGAACGTGGGATGCGGTGAGCAAAGCGGCCTTCGACCGGTTCCTCGGCGAGCACAACTTCGAGAACAAGGCGCGGGACGACGGGAAGGTCTGGCCGTCGATCGTGAACTATCTGAGAGAACGCGCGCAGGCCGAATCGGCCCGTCGGACCCATACGGCTCCGATCGTTCCGGGCGCGCTAAGCCGTGGTCCCGGCGCCCAGCCAACGGGAGGGAGCCCATCGAAGCCTCCGACGCGGAAGGAGACAGGGTCGAGCTGACGGTCCGCCTGAGGGGTTCTCTACCGGACCCCGTGACGGCGCGTCACGTGGTGGAAGCCTTGAGGGCGGACACCCCCGAGTTCGTCTCCGTCGAGGCGGTCGGTAGCGACGTCGAGATCCGACTCACCGCGCGCTCGGCGGCGAGCGCGCGGGCGACGCTCGAGGACCTCCTCGCCTGCCTGCGGGCCGCGGAACGGACGACCGGCGGCCGACCGGAGAACGCTCAGGAGACGTGACCCGTGGCCCTACCGGATCGTCGTGACGACGAGGGGGAGTGGGGCCCGCGGCCCTCGAACCCGCCGCCGGCGTCGCTCGGGCGGTACTTCCTCGGGGTCGTCATCACGGTCCTGGCGGTCGTGAGCCAGTACTTCGTTCCCCAGCTGTTCCCGGCCACGCTCGTCCTGTACGGAAACCTCCCGGGGGACATCTTCATCGTCTACGGGATCCCGGTGATCTCGTTCGCGCTGCTCGTCGGCTCCGCCCCGCTCCGGGACTGGTACCGACGCATCGGTTCCGCCGCGTGGCACGGTCTCCGCTTCTACGGTCTGCTCACCCTCCTCGGTCTCCTCGTGGTCCTCGTCCTCACGATCATCTACGAGATCGTCGACCCGGCGGCGCTGCAGCTGCTCAACCGGCCGAACCCGGCGCTCACTCAAGCGCAGGGGAACCCGTGGTTCTTCGTCGGGTTCTCGTTCGTCGTCGGCGCGTTCGAGGAGACGATCTTCCGCGGGTTCATGTTCGGCTACTGGCGCGACCGCTCGGGTCCGTGGATGGTCCCCGCGGTCTGGACGAGCGTCGTCTTCGCCGGCGTGCACCTCTACTACGGCACGACGTACGGGGCCGCCTCCCCGCTGATCTTCCCGACCCTCTTCCTGATCGGGTTCGCGTTCGCGGCGACGTACAAGTTCACGGGCGGGAATCTGGTCGTCATCGCCCTCCTCCACGGCGAGAACGAC
>JASHUP010000120.1 GCA_030039915.1 Thermoplasmata archaeon
CTCCCGCGCTGGTTGGGGGCGCCGTACGCGCCGACGGGTCGCGAGGGGTACCTCCTCAAGAGGAACTACGCGAAGGGGGTCGGGTTCTCGTCCGTGGAGGAACCGCACGGGGAGGCCCAGGCCTACGTCGTGAACGAGGGCACCGACCACCCGTACCGGGTGAAGTTCCGTTCGCCGGTCTTCGCCAATCTCGCCGCCGTTCGGGAGTATCTGGTGGGGTATCGGGTCGCCGACATTCCGCCGATTCTGGGCAGCGTCGACGTCTGTGTGGGGGAAGTGGACCGGTAGGAGGGAAGAAGGTTGACCCAGGACACCCTCTACTCGGTCTCCTACGATATCTCGAACGCGATCGCGACGGCGGTCGGGTCGATCCTTCCCTCCGACGCTCGGGCCGTGATCACGAGCTCGAACGTCGTCACCGGGTTTGCGGTCCTGATCTTTGCCGTCATCATCCTCGCCGCGAGCATGCTCAACACCATCCTGCTCATCTGGTGGGAACGCAAGCTGCTCGGTCGGTTCATGGACCGGCGAGGCGCGATGCACGTGGGGTACGCGGGCCTCCTCCAGAACTTCGCGGACGGATTCAAGCTCTTCCGAAAGACGACCGTAAAACCGCGAGAGGCCGATTCCCTCGGGTTCTATTTCGGCCCGACCGCCTACATGGTCACGTCCCTCGCGATCTTCGGGATCCTGCCGATCTCCTCCGGCTGGGACACCGGCGCGCTGCCGCTGACGCTCCTGCTCGCGCTCGCGATCTTCTCGTTCGCGCCGCTCTTCATCTTCGTGAGCGCCTGGTCGAGCAACAACAAGTACTCGCTGATGGGCGGCATGCGCTCGGCCGCGCAGATGATCGCCTACGAGGTGCCGCTCCTCCTCGCGGTCGTTGCGGTGGTGATCGTCGCGGGAAGCTTCGACCTCAACACGATCGTCTACGAACAACAGAACTACTGGTTCTGGGGGCCGCTCGTCGTCGCGCTCATTGTCTTCGTGGCGGCGATGCTCGCGGAGACCGAACGGATCCCGTTCGATCTCCCCGAGGCGGAAGCGGAGCTGGTCGAGGGCTGGAATACCGAGTACGGAGGGATGCTCTTCGCGTTCTTCATGCTCGCCGACTATCTCCGCGCCCTCATCGGCAGCGTCCTGATCGTCCTGCTCTTCCTCGGTGGTTGGACGCTCCCGTCGTGGGTGCCTTCGGCGGCGACCGGCTTCCCGCTCGCCGGGATCTTCTGGTTCATGCTGAAGACGTACATCGTCTTCGGACTCTTCGTCTGGGTCCGCGCCTCGCTACCGCGGGTGCGGACGGACCAACTGCTGCGCGTGGGCTGGAACCGTCTGATCCCCCTGAGCCTGCTCGCGGTCTTCCTTGCCGCTCTCCTCGTGCTGGGACACGGGTGGCCGTTCGGGCCGCTGCCGAGCGCGGGGACCTAGGAGACGGAGCACGATGGCTGCCGATATCACCGCGACCCAAAAATCCGACGAGAACCCGGTCCTCTTCGTCGCCCGCCCGATGGCGACCGCGGCGCGTCAGTTCGCGAAGAGCCTGATCCGACCGTCGACGATCGTCTATCCGTACGAGCGCCTCGAAGACCCGAAGTTCCGCGAGAAGGTCGCGGTCGCTTCGGGGAAACCGATCGGAGTCGGCCAGGTCTGGGACAACTACCGGGGAGTGCACGCGCTCAACATCGCGACGTGCATCAGCTGCAACCTCTGCGCGTTTTCGTGTCCGGACATCTGCATCGAGATGGTCACGGTCCCGGGCGGAGACCCCAAGCATCCGAAGAAATGCCCCGAGATCGACTACGGGAAGTGCAGCTACTGCGGGTTCTGCTCGGACGCCTGTCCCGAGGGTTGCCTCACGATGACGACCCGCTACGAGCTCTCGACCCCGAAACGCTCGGAGATGGTCTACTCACCGCAGAAGCTCAACGAGGTTTTCCGGACCAAGCTTCCGATGAACCCGATCCGGCTCGCCCGGCCGGAGAACGAGGACTCGATCCTCCTCGA
The DNA here is from genome assembly GCA_030039915.1 of Thermoplasmata archaeon. Next base: position 2,005 of record JASHUP010000120.1, read on the forward strand.
CCCGCCGATCTGCATCGGCTGCAACGCGTGCGCCCGCGACTGCCCCACGCAGTGCATCACGATGCTCGACGTCCCAAAACCGGACGCAAAGCCCGGTGAGAAGGTCCCGAAGCGCATCTGGAAGGAGCCGGTCATCAACGACTCCGACTGCGTCCGGTGCGGGACGTGCATCAGCGTCTGCCCTAAAGAGTGCCTGTTCTGGGGGACTCGAAAGTGAGTCTCGAGGAACTCGCATTCCTCGCCCTCGCGGTGGTCGCCCTCGTTACCGCCGTCGCCGCGCTCTTGGTCCGCGAGCTCGTCCACACCATCCTGTGGGTCGGAGTGTTCTTCGTGGACCTCTCCGCCCTCTACTTCCTGCTCGAGGCGCCGTTCCTCGGGGTGCTGCAGCTCGGGGTCTACGCGGGGGCCGTGACCGTGCTGCTCCTCTTCGGGATCATGGTCACGCGGAAGCGGATCTACTCGCGCGAAGCGGCGACGGGCATCGGCGCGGTGCCGTTCGCGCTCGCGGTCGTCACGTTCATCTTCGCGGTCGCCGCGGTCGGCGAACTTCCCCAGGCCAGCCAGCCGGTGCGAATCTACGACCCGACCCTCCTCTCCGAGAATCTCTTCGGTACGAACGGGCCCTGGCTCCTGCTCCTCGGCCTCATCATGATGGCCGCGGTCGCGGGCTCGATCTACCTCGTTCGGGAGGGACGCGAATGACCGACCTGCCGATCGTCGGGTTCGTCGCCCTCTCGACGGCGCTCCTCGCGATCGGCCTCTTCGGCATCCTGACGCGCCGCAACTTCATCCTCATCCTGATCGCGATCGAGATCGCGATGAACGCGACCATCCTCAATTTCGTCTACTTCGGTGCCTTCTCCGGAGGGACCGGCGGTCTCACCGGCCAATCGATCGCCGTCGTCCTGATCGGATTCGCTGCGACGGAGGTCGCGGTCGGGCTTGCGATCGTCCTCGCGCTGAACCGCCTGAAGGGGACGATCAACGTCTCGCAGGCGACCGACCTGAAACTGTAGGGGGGGCGAACACGGGCGTTCTCAACGGGCTCTACGGCTGGGCGTTCCTCGTCCCGCTGTTCATGGCGCTCTCCTTCGCCATCGTGGGCCTCGCCGGCACGAGAATGCGTCGCCTCGAGTGGGGGGGCTGGGTCGCGGTCGGTTTCTCGGGCGCCGCGATGGTGGTCGGCGTCCTGATCGGCGTCGGGGAGATGATCAGTCCCGGCACGTACACCGACGTCCGGTACACCTGGCTCCACCTCGCGCCCGCTCCCGGCGCGTTCCCGAACGGGTTCTCGCTCGTGGTCGGGACGCTGGTCGACCCAATCTCGGCGTTGATGCTGATCGTCGTCACGGTCGTCGGCTTCCTCGTGATGCTCTATTCGATCGGCTACATGCATCAGGACCGGGGACTCCCCCGGTACTACGCCGAGCTCTCGCTCTTCCTCGCCGCGATGACGGGGCTCGTCCTCGCGGACAACCTCCTCGAATTCTTCGTGTTCTGGGAGCTGGTCGGCGTCTGTTCCTACTTCCTCATCGGATTCTACTACGAGAAGCCGAGCGCCGCGAGCGCGGCGAAGGAAGCGTTCATCGTCACCCGCGTCGGGGACATCATGTTCCTGCTCGGGATCTTCTTGTTCTTCTACAACTACGCGAGCGCGGGCCCCGCCGGCTCGGGAGGCTGGGCGGCGAACGGCTTCCTCTTCACGAACGGAAACGCCCCGTATCTCGGGGCCGCCCTCGGAACCGGCAACCAGACGCTCCTCACGGTCGCCGGGATCATGATCCTGGGGGGCGCGGCAGGAAAGAGCGCCCAATTCCCGCTCCACGTCTGGCTGCCCGACGCGATGGAGGGCCCGACGACGGTGAGCGCGCTCATCCACGCGGCGACGATGGTGGCAGCCGGCGTGTACCTGCTCGCGGTCACGAGCCTGTTCCTTGGGTTCACGTCGACCGACCAATTCGCGATCGTCGCGATCGGTGGCTTTACCGCGTTCTTCGCGGCGACCATGGCGGTCGTTCACCCCGACATCAAGCGGGTGATCGCGTACTCGACCATCAGTCAGCTCGGCTACATGGTCATGGCCGTGGGCGCCGGGTTCGCGATGGTGGGGCTCTTCCATCTCTTCACGCACGCGTTCTTCAAGGCGCTCCTTTTCCTGGCCGCCGGCTCGGTCATTCACGCCGTGGGAACGCAGGATCTGTTCAAGATGGGCGGGCTGCGGAAATCGATGCGGCTCACCGCGGCCGCGTTCGCGATCGGGGGCCTCGCCCTCGCCGGGATCCCGCCGTTCGCCGGGTTCTGGAGCAAGGACGACATCCTCTCCGCGGTCTACTCCCAGCTCGGTTCGCATCCGGACTACTGGCCGTTCTTCCTGATGGCGTTCGCGGCCGTCTTCCTGACCGCGTACTACATCTTCCGCGCCTGGTTCCTCGCGTTCTCGGGCGACCATCCCCGCGACCCGACCCTCCCGCACGCGCACGAGGGCCCCTGGGTGATGCAGGTGCCCCTCGTGATCCTCTCTGCCCTCGCGATCGGCGCTGGCGTACTGATCTTCCTTCCGGGGTTCCAGTCGCTGCTGCTGTCGGGCAACGGGGCCGCCGGCATCCCGCCGGTCTACGGGACCACCGACCTCCTGCTCAGCGCGACGAGCGTGGCGCTCGGCGCGGGCGGGATCGCCCTCGCCTGGCTCCTCTGGGGGAACGGACGCGTCTTCGTGCTCTCCGAGACGAGTGCCGCCCAGTCGGTCCGACGGCTCCTCCTCAATCGCTACTACTTCAAGGTCGGGTATGACTGGATCGGAGCGAAGGGCGTCTACACGATCGCCCGCGCGGCCGACTTCTTCGACCGGTTCGTCATCGACGGCACGGTCCACGGGTTC
>JASHUP010000121.1 GCA_030039915.1 Thermoplasmata archaeon
GGGGCTCGGAGGCTACCCGAATCGGCGGGGACGTCGGAACGTCCAACCAAACGCCTAGGCTTCCGAGTTCCTCCCGAGTGGGTCCCGAGTAGCGTTCCGGGCGCAGGCGGTGCCGAGGTCGAGAGGCGGGTGCGACCGAAGGAGCGCGCGCCGGCCGGAAGCTCGCCTGCAGCTGCGCGAGTTCTGTATCGCTCACCCAATCAGCGAGGCTTCCGAGCTCCGATGGGCTTGGCCCAGGGTAGCTTGCGGATCCGGTGCGGAGGACCGCGGACTGCGTCATGAGCGCCACTCGGTGACACGTATTAATGCGCATTACGCCGTATTAATAGTTGGGCAAATTCTGCCCAGCGCGTGCAACCACTGTTACACGCTGAGGAGATGCTTTAGACGAAGTTCAGTCTCTTCAGCAACTCGCCAAATCGGGGGTCCAAGCGAACGTGTTTGAGCTCAGGTTCGCTCCGCCAACGCTGGATGGAGAACTGGTGGAGTTCGACGGCTTCGTCGATGTACCGAAAACAGCCATCGAGATCGCCGACGAGGGCATGCGCCCAAGCGAGGCCTTCTAGACGGGGCTTGACCGGCTTGGACTCCGCTTGGGTAATTGCCTTCCAAGCCTCCTCGTTCTTCCCCATCGCCGAGTTGATTCGGACGAAGAAGTCCCACGCTTCTCCGGGCCGAAGTTCTTCGGCCCGGTTTGCCGTCTGGAGCGCGCCCTCGTAGTCGGACTGAGCGACCCGGTAGCTAGCGAGGGCTCGAAGGTAGCTTGGTCCATCCGGGTCCAACTCTTTGAGCTTCTCGAGTGGGATTTTTGCCTCGTCGAGTCTCCGAAGCCCGATGAGAAGCCAGACATACGAGTGCAGAAACGGGCTAGAACCAGGGTCCAGTTCTCCGGCAAGCACGAACTCGGATAGCGCGTCCTCGGTGCGGTTGAAGGCCCACAGGAGGTGTCCGTACGACCAATGCGCGTTTGCGTAGCTCGGATTCAGGGCCAAAGCACACTGGAATTCCTTCGCGGATTCGTGGTGGGCATAATCGTCCCAGAGGAGGAGCCCGAGCGAACAGTGGGCTTCCGCCAGATCAGGGTCGAGTTCCAATGCTCGGTTCACGTGCTCTCGAATCGCCGGGTCTCTCGGATCATGTAATCGTTCGCGATAGTGCCACCAGAGCGTGAGGATCGCATCCGCCAACCCCGAGTGCGCCCTCGCGTTCGTGGGATCGATCGACAACGCGAGTTCAAACTGCCTCTTCGCACTCCGGAACGCCTCTTCACTCCACACGGTCTGAAGCGCGGAGCGGCCCTTGAGATACGCAAGATAGGAATCGGGCCGAACCGACGGCTTCGCCTCCAATCGGGCGGTCTCGGCCGGTCGCAGCTCCATGTTGAGCGCCTGCGCCACCTCCCGGGCAAGCTCGGCCTGGACGGCGAAGACATCGTCGATCTGTCGGTCATATGATCTGGCCCAGAGGTGGTCTTCGGACTCGACCTGAATCAGTTGCGCGGTCACCCGAAGCCGATTCCCCGCCTTTCTCACGCTTCCTTCCAGGATGGAGGAAACGCGGAGCTCGGCTCCAATCTGGGAAACTCCCTTGGAAGTTGACTTGTACGGCATGACCGACGTACGAGCGATGACCCGGAGCCCCCGAAGCTGGGACAGGACGGTGATCAGTTCCTCCGTCAGCCCGTCCGCGAAGTAGAGATCGGCCGGGTCGGTGCTCATATTCGTGAACGGGAGCACGGCGAGGCGGACGTATCCACCGCCGACGGAGGGCAGCTCGCGCAAGGTCCACGGCAACACCACGCGGTAAACTTCGACGGGGGCCTCTAGCCCCTTGATCGGGGCCGGAGGAAGCTTCTCCAGTTTGTTCGGAACCTTGTTTCGCACTTGACTGGCTACTTCGCCGGAGATACAGACCTCCCCCGGCGACGCAAGCGGCTCGATCCTCGACGCGATGTTGACCGCGTCTCCGAAGATGTCGGTCTCGCGCTGCTCGACATCCCCGAGGTGTATGCCGATGCGAAGTCGAATGAATGTCACGCCCGGTTGCGAATTCCGTTCATGGAGGTGCTGCTGGATGTCGATCGCGCATTGGACGGCCCGCAGAGCGCTGTCGAATTCGGCAAGGAACCCATCCCCCATGGACTTGATCTCGCGGCCCTGGTGGGTGGCGAACAGGGGCCGAATCAGTGCTGCCTGTTCATCCCGTAGCTTGAGGGCCTCCACTTCGTTCGACTGCGCCGCGGCTGTAGAGCCAACCATGTCCGTGAACATGATTGCGGCGAGTCGGCGAGTCGCGGCCACACCTCGAAAAGCGCTTCCGTTAGATTAAGTCCGTGTCCGGTGTAGCCCTCCTCTCTAGAACATCCCTCGCCGGAGAGCGGGTGCAGCAAATCGTGGAACCCGTGGGCGGCAGTGCGAACCGGTGGCTTCTGCGAGAGTTTGAGTTAACTCCGCCGTGAGCCTCCGACTGGCGTGGGCCAAGAGCTGAATTTCGAGAGACCTCCGGCGAAGGTGCCTCGCAGATCATACGCTTGGCTGCCCATCGCGGTCGTGGCAGCCCTGTTTTTTCTGGTTCTGTGGATCCTGCCCTACCCGTTCTCGCAACCTCCCAACAGCGAGAACTTCGGTTTCGCCGTCGCCATCGTCGTGGGGGCTGCTCTCGCGATTGTCTGGTGTGTCCAATATCTCTACGTTACCACTCGCGTTAGCCGGTTCATGGGCCCAGGTCGTGGGATTGTGAACGGGTCCCTCGACGATCCGAATGACCCCGGTCGAATTGCCGATCGCGAAGAGATGCAGGCCGCACGTCAGCTGCGTCACGGTGAGATTACGCGGACTCGCTACGAGCTGATCGTCACGCGCCGCCAGTTCGTCCACGGCGACATCACCCGAAAGCAATACGAAGATCGCGTCGCGGCCATCGCAGAGGAAGAGAAGCGAACTGGCCGAGTAGGCGCAAGCCGCTCCGGTGGTCGATAGCTGCGGTTGCAACCCGTCTTGCAAACAATCCGAGGATCGGAGGAACTGGAAAGCGTGGTTAAATGAGCGTGTTGACATCAACACATAGATGTCGGTCAAGACCGTGACCCTTACCGAAGATGCGTACGATGCGCTGGCGTCATTGAAGCGAGAGG
>JASHUP010000122.1 GCA_030039915.1 Thermoplasmata archaeon
TCGCCGGCGGCGACCATCGCTTGCGATCGGCGAAGTTCGCGCGCCGCCGCTAGCGCGATCGCGACGGCGTGTTCCGCCACGAACGGGGCGTACGCTCCGACGTTGCCGGCGAACCGCACTCCCGGCGGGAACGCGTCGAACGGCACACCGTCCATCCCGGTGTAGACCCGTTGGACGAACGCGAGGTGAGAGAGGTCGCGCAGGGACACGCCGGGCAGGTCCCGCTCGACCGATCCGAGCAGCATCGCTTGGATGCTCGCGCGGTCGGGTTCGGTGAGGCCGGTGGCGTAGACCCAGTCGAGGCCGGGGACCGTCTTCTCGAGAACCGCGGCGACCTCGTCACTGGGTTTGAGCGCTACGAGAAGCCGGGGGGGCGTCATCGATCGTTCCAGGGAATCACGGCGGACTAAGGGATTGACGGGCCGCCTGAGTATCGGCGGGATCGGTCGTCGCTCGCCTCGCCGAGATATACCGGTACCCGATGGGGACTCCTGTAGAGTTGTCCGCCGTCACGATCGACCTCTGGCACACGCTGATCTACCTCCCGCCCGACGCCGAGGAAGCGTACATGGATCACCAGCTCGAGATCGGCACGCGGGTCCTTCGCAACGCCCGGCCGATGTCCCCTTCAAGACGACGTTCCGAGGAGCAGCTCCGTGCGGCGTTCGAGCGGTCGTACACCTCTGCGGTCCACGCCTCGGTTCGAGGTCACTCGATCACTCCGCGTGAACAGATCGCGCGAGCGGGGAGGAGCACTGGAAGGTCCGTGGACCCGGAGCAGTACCTGGAAGGACTCCGCGCAGAAGTCCGCACGACGCCCTTCCGGAGGGCGCCGGGGGCGATCTCGTTGTTGAGGGAACTGCGCTCCCACGGTTATCGGGTTGCCGTCATCTCGAACACCGTGGGCGAACCTGGAGCGTACCTCCGGCCGATTCTCTCGGCGATGGGTTTTGATGAGTTCGTTGAGCAGTACGTGTTCAGCGACGAGCACCCCTGGACCAAACCGTCGCCCCGGATCTTCCGGTATGCCCTGGGCCTACTCGGGGATCGGGCCGGGAGCGCGGTGCATGTGGGCGACGGGTGGTCGGATGTCGAGGGAGCGCGCCGTGCTCGATATCGGGGCTCGATCCTGTTCACCGGCCTGCACGCGTACGGGGCCCGCTACCGCAAACTCTTCCTCTCGGGATCACCCGAGCTCCCCGCCGCGACGTACCGCGTCCGCCGCTTGAGCGAAGTGGGACCGCTCGTTCGTCGCCTGCTGCCGAGGGTCTGAATCGCCCCGACCCGGGGAATCACTCTTCGCCCATGTGCCTCGGCTTCGGCACCACCCGGGGCTGGTCCGCGTCGGTGGGCATGCCGGTCTTGCCGAGGACGATATCGCAATCTTTCCAGTTTACGCCGACCGTCACCTTCGGGAACGCCACTTTGAGCGTGTAGTTCGCGAGTTTGCCGATGACAAGTCCCTGAGAACCGACCGCCAGGTTCGGGTTCATGACCGAAAGGTCGCGAGTGAGGATCACGCGCGTTTGACCGATGACGATCCGTTCGAGCTCCTTTCGATCTTCCATGGGTCCTTCCGCACGAGCCCCTGCGGACCTTAACAGTGTTTGGTCCCCGTCGCGTGAAGCGGGCGTCGTCCACCGGCGCTGACATACCGAATGTGTAACAGAATTATCTCGTCGAAAAAGGTATTTATTACCTAGAACAGCGTGCGCCGCCGTAACATGCCAGCCCAAGCGGATACAATGGACACGGCGCACGGGATGCAGGAGGCTCCGCCGAAAGTGGAAGAGAAACCCGAGTGGTGGGCGAGCCCGGCGGTTGTGGGTCTGATGGGATTCGGGACCACGACGATGATCGCCGGACTTTCCAACCTCCCCCTACCCTACGGGGCGGGTTTCGGGAACATCACGGGTGGGAGCCCGATCACCGGCAACTGGGTGGTGTTCGGAATGGCGATTGCCTTCGGCGGGATCGCCCAGCTACTCGCCGGACTCATCGCCCTGCGCAAGGGGAACATGTTCGCCGGGTCGGCGTTCGTGGGATACGGTTCGTTCTGGCTGGCGTTCACGCTGATGATCAACGTCTGGTTGATCCCGGCCGCGACTGCCGGATCATCGGTAGCATGGGGAGTTGCCGGATTCTCGTTCATCTGGATGCTCTTCACGTTCACCTTCCTGATCAACGCCCCGAAGCACGGATGGGGAATCCTTCTGGTGTTCCTCTTCCTGTTCATCGCGTTCATCCTCCTCGTGGTGAAGTTCGCGAGCCTTGCGTCGGGCTCCACGACCTTCGCCCCGGACGGAAGCGCGAACTGGGCGGTCGGGGGAGAGATCATCTTTGATGGCTTCCTCGCCTGGTACGTTGCCACCGCGGACCTGACCAACTGGAACTACGGCCGGAAGGTGCTTCCCGCCTAGGTCCCGAATTCGCGGCAGCGGCCAACCCCTTCCTTCTTCCCTTTTTCACGTCCCGAGCACGTCGACCGCTGGCACCATCGCGTGGGTAGGTTGGATCTTCACCGGAAGTACCGGCGGGTTGGTTGGGGGACCCCCCCCGGTACGATGCTCCTTCCTAAGCTCGGCGGCCTCCGGGGGTCATGTCGACCCGGGAGGCGTTGACCCTCTCGGAAGTGCCCCTGCTAGGTTCGCGAAGCGAATGGCTCGGTCCGGGGCAAGAGGAGCATGATGGCCCCTCGCACGAATAGAAGAGCCACTCCGAACAAGACGAGGAGGAACGCGTCCCCGCCGGGCCACGCCAGGCCCGCGGCCTCTCCTGCCCAGAAGACGGAAAAGGCGAAGATCACGGAGGTACCGCCCAGCTTGAGCCACGGGACCTTGATGCGACGTATCTGCTCGTGAACGAATAAGGCGACGATCACCAGCAAGGCGCCACCGAGGACCGCGCCGACCAGGGCCGAGAATCCGTAGCCCGCCGCGGTCAGGGCCAACAGCACGATCACGGTCTCGGTGGACTCGACCGCTCCGACAGAAAATCCGCCCGCGAATTGGGCAACCGAGGGGGAAGTACGGGGCGGAACACCGCCACGCTCGGCCGCCCGATGTCCTCGGTAGGTCCTGAGCGTACTTCGAAAGAGAAAGACGCCAAAGCCCGCGAGGACGGCCGACGACCCCCAGAGCAGGTACTCTCGAGGGAAGGCGATCAACGCCGCGCCGAAGACGAACGCAATGACGGCCACGACCGCCGTACCGCCGACGGCTCCGAGAGCGCCGGAACGGACCGTCGTGTGATCGGCCGAGAGCGCGAAGACCAACGCGACGACCTCGGTCATCTCCAGGACGGTGATCAGGAACGCCGCGAGGAGCGCGGGGAGGTAGATCTCCACCATCTCAAGAACCGGAACCACCGGGTTACATCAGGGTGGAGCGCGGGCGACGCGCAGGCGAACGACCGAAAGGTTCTCGCGGAGCGCCCGCTCGATGGAGCGAAGGTCCCGGTCCGAGACCGGACCCACGAGCCGGAGGGAGACGGCGTGGACTCGTTCTCGGTGAACGCGGCGCACCGTAAGGTCGGCCCGGATCTCTCCCGTCCCGGAAAGTCGCACGGCGAACGAGCGGGCGTTCGCGAGCTTCCGCCACGCGGGGCTCTCCAAGGCGTTCAGTAAGTGCCCCACCGGTTCGGTGAGCCTCTCGTGCGCCGGTTCCGGGAGCGGAAGCCAGCCACCGGGGTGCGCTTCCCAATGGTCGACGCGCGAGAAGCCCTGGCTGGAGAGAGCATGCAGTGCGGAAGCCGCAAGACGAAGGAGACCCTCGACCTCGACCACCTCCCGCTCGAGAAACACCGCCTCGAGCCGCTGGAGGAACGGAAGCCCCGGACGCTGGAATGCTTCGTGAATCAGATCCACCTCGATCGTCACCGACCGATCGGGTGCTCGTGTCGAGGGTGCCCGGCGCGGCCGCCGGGCCGCTTTAGGTCGGGGTGCGCGCGGAGCCGCCCGACCCGTTCGTCGCCTCGGTTTCCGGTCGGTCGCGGTCTCACCCCCGGCAGCGTCGTCGAGGGGAGGTACTCCAATAGTCTATCGCTTGGAGCGGCACGCCGGCCGCTAACTATACACCGGATAATCCGGATTCCACCGGCCCTCGTGAATGCGGGTCCGAAGCTCGTCCTCGGACATCCCCGGAGCGAGCTCGCTCCGCTGACCCTCGCGGGCCACCGCGAACGCGATCTCTTCGACAACGTTCCGGAGCGCCCGCAGCGACGGGAGCAGCGGGGCATGCGGGTTCTCGCGGGCCGGCGAGCGCGCGGCGAGCGCGCGAGCTGCGGCGAGCAGCATCGGGTCGGTCGCCTCGCGGCAACGGCCGGCCACGAGACCGAGGCCGAGGCCGGGGAAGACGTACGCATTGTTGCACTGGGCGATCTCGTGGAGCTCGTCTCGGTAGCGGACCGGTGGGAACGGAGACCCCGTCGCCACGATCGCCCGCCCCTCGGTCCAGCGGAAGAGGTCTTCGGGCACGGCTTCCGACTTCGCCGTGGGGTTGGAGAGCGGAAGGATAACGGGTCGAGAGACCCATCGGGCCATCGACCGCACGATCGGTTCGCTGAACGCGCCCTTCAGGGTGGAGAGACCGATCAGCGCGGTGGGATGGACTTCTCGAACGACCTCCTCGAGGCTCGCCCGATCCGGGTTCGCGCGCGCCCATCCGCTCAGCTCCTCCCAATTTTTCGCGTAGACGAACTGCTCGGGCTTGAGGTCGGTCCGGCGGGTGTGAAGAACGCCCCCCCGATTCACGATCCAGCACCGCTGTCGGGCCTCCGCGTCCGAGAGGCCGCGCTTAATCAGCTCCGCTCGGAGGAGGTCGGCAACCCCGATACCGGCCGAGCCCGCGCCGAGGATCGCGATGCGCTGCTCCGGGAAGGGCACCCCCGAGACCTCGGTCGCCGATAGCAGCACGGCGAGTGCGATCGCGCCGGTTCCCTGGATATCGTCGTTGAACGTGAGCATCTCGTGTCGGTACCTCTCGAGGATCGGGCGGGCGTGCTCGACCCCGAAGTCCTCCCACTGAAGGAGCGTTCCCGGAAGTTCCTGCCGGACCGCCCGGACGAACTGCTCGATGAACCGGTCGTAGTCGGGGCCGGTGATGCGGTCGTGACGCCAGCCGAGGTATTCCGGATCGTTGAGGCGGTCCGGATTGTTCGTGCCGACGTCCAGCACGATCGGCAGCGTCCGCTCCGGAGCGATCCCCCCAAAGAGGGTGTACAGCGAGAGCTTGCCTATCGGGATCCCGAGGCCGCCAGCGCCCTGGTCGCCGATCCCGAGGATCCGTTCTCCGTCGGTGACGACGATCACATCGACCTCCGGGTTCGGCCGATGCCTGAGCAGTTCGACGATCGAGCCGCGGAGCGGATAGGAGATGAAGAGACCCCGCGGCCGCCGGTAGATATGGCTGAACTCCTGGCAGCCGGCTGCGACCACCGGAGTGTACACCACCGGAGTCATCTCCTCCAGGTGGTCGAGCAGGAGTCGATAGAACAGCACCTCGTTGTTGTCCTGGAGCGCCCGGAGGTAGATGTGGCGTTCGAGGTCGTCGGTCTTCCGCTCGTACGCCTCATACGCCCGCACCACCTGCTGGTCGAGGGTCTCGACCTGGGGAGGAAGGAGCGCGTGCAGTCCGAGGAGGGTTCGCTCCTCGTACGAGAACGCGGTGCCTTTGTTGAGCAACGGGGTGTCGAGGAGGTCCATGCCACGCAGGCGCGGAAGTTGGGAGGCCTTCGGCCGGTCGAAGGGAGAAGGGGGGGTAGGCGCGAACGGAGCGGCTTCCATGGTCCGCGCACCCGCCCGGGAGCGCAAGTACTCGGGGTCAACGGAAGTTGACCCTATCGGACCTTCTCGTCCATTAAGCGTCCGAGTGGGGGTCGCTCTCGAGCGTGTGGCCCGATCGGCCACTCTCGGCCGTCGGACGAAGGATTAGGTAGAAGGGCGAACATCGCTCGAGGGCATCCGTGACCGAACCCGCGCCGATTCCGAGAGCGATGTCGGACGCGGCGGCCGACTTGGTCGCTGGGGCGCTGTTCGTCGGATTCGTGGGGCTTCTATTCTGGGGGTACCTTGAGCCCGGGGCACCAATCAGCGAGATCTCGGCGATTCCTTTCGTCGGGTCGCTCGTAACGGTTCTCTGGGCGAACGTCATGTCGGACCGCCGATCGTGCGCTCTCCCCCTGGGTTCGGAACCCGCCGGCCCCGTTCCGTAACCTGTCCCGAACTCGACTCGAGATGGACTGTTTCCGCGGTTCGGACCGAGCCGTTTCCGTTCGTCCCTTGAGGTTCCCCGAAACGCCTTGAGTCGAACGGAGCTACGCCCTACATGCCCGTGCTAGAGAACCCTCCCGACAACCCGTGTTTCGGATGTGGCCCGAACCATCCTCGCGGTCTTCGGCTCTCCTTTCGGTCCGAGCTCGGGGACGATGGTTCCGAGGAGATCCAGGGCGAGTTCACCCCGAAATCCGACGAAATCGGATGGCCGACGCTCTTCCATCACGGTCTCCACTTCACGGTCCTCTACGAGGCCTCGTACTGGGCTGCCCTGACCCTCGGGGGGAAACTCTGGGTGAGCACCGGACCGCTCACCTATACGGCGGACCGATTGCCTCGCGTCGGCGGCCGCTACACCGTCGTCGCCCGGCTCACCGAACGGAGCGACACCGCTCTTCGAGCGCACGCGGAGACCCGGGGTCCCGGGCCCAGGCTCTGCGGTCAACTCGATACGGTGTGGAGACCCGCGAGTCGGGCGGTCATCGATCGCGCGGGGATTCCGCTGCCGGACTACCTCCTCACCGAGATCGACCCGTAAGACGCCTGAGAAACAAACTCACTCGGCGAGGGGTGCAGCGACCAGAGCCTCTTCCCAGGACGGGGGCGCGGTCGTGCGGAGCACTCCGGGACGGACCTCCACGTCGTGAAGTTCTCGCACCGCCGAGGAGATCACCGTGCTCGCCCACAGTCGGGCTCGCTCGGGCTCCCCGAGGCGCAAGGGGCCGTCACGCTGGATCGTGAAGAAGCTCTCGCCGGGCACGATGTTCCTCCCGCCGCGGGCCTCGATCGCCCGCTGAATGTGGCGGGCCGAGGACCCCGTCACGATCGGCGAGTCGTGGAAACGGGTGTCAAACGCGGCAAAGAGCGACTGAGTCATCACGCGGTCCGGCGTCCGGTCGAGAAACCCCCGCAGGGATTGACCCATTTCGCGACGGTGCGTCGGCCCGCCGAGGAAGATGACCGCCGGAAGGCGGATCTCGATCGGGTCGACCTCGTCCGCCGGACGGACCTGATGCTCGTACGACCAGTTGACCGCCCGGGCGACGGCGCCCGCGACGGCTTCCGTGACCCCGCAGGGCGACGCTGTGATCACGTACACCCACATGCGCCCGGTTCCCACCGGTGTTCTCGGCGGGCGTATTTTATCGCCGAGTAAACTTGATTTGACCCCGACGGTCGGCGGTCGCTCGCTTATGGGCGCGTTTCGGCCCACGGCGACGCGCTGCCGGGGACGACCGGCTCGTTGAGGGCCCAGGGAATGTCCGTGACCGCGGCCGTGAACGGGAAGGTCGGACGGCTGACGGACGACCAGCGGCGAAGGACGATCACGTCGAAACCACGGACGTCGGTCCTGCGCCCGACGGAGAGAGCGAGCGCGCCGGCCGTGAGCCCCAGCAGGGTGAACGCGCCCAGTTCGAAGAGCAGGGCAAGCCCGAGGAGATCCGGGAAACCGCCGGCCGCGTACGCGAGGCCGACGAGGAGGGTCGCGACGAGCGCGAGGGCGGTGCTGTAGAGGGCCGGGCTCGCGGAGTAGGCGTGCTCGCGCGCCGCGCGGCGCTGCTCCCGTGCGGAGAGAGCGAACTGCTTCAAGATACCGCCGAGGGGGCTCGTCTCGACCAACGTGACCCCGGCGGACTGGTGCGCCTCAACCGTTCGGGCGAAATCGAGCTCGAACGCCTCCGCTCGGGACCGATCCGCGATGATCATCGAGACGAGGGTCAGGGTAACGAACACCCCGAGGACCAGGTTGAGGGGAACGACCCAGAGTGCCTCCGCAGTGAGCGCGGAGTAGGCCCCCACGAACACCAGCACGTAGGCCGCCCCGAGAGAGATCGCCCCGAGCACGGCGAGCCCGCCCGGGGAATCCGGTGGAGGAAGACCCACCCCCTGCGGTCGGCGGGGCACCATCGGGGCGCTCGGAGTGCTGTTCATTGCTGCGAGAAGGGAAAGTCGCCCTTTTAGAACCTATCGCTGCCCGTCGTGACCAGTCGGGAGGGTCCCCGGCGCTCGTTTCGCACCGTTCAGGGTGGGCCGACCGTCCGCCAGTGGTCGAGCGAGTCGGCGATCGTCCGTTCGAGGGGGACCTCTGGCGCGTACCCCAGCGCTCGGAGCCGGGAGATGTCGGAACGGATATCGGGCTCGTCGGTCGGGCGAAGGAGAGTTGAGTCCTGCTCCAGGGTGATCGGAACGCGGGCGCGGTGGATGAGCGACTCCGCGATCGACCGGATCGAGAAGCTCTCGCCGGCTCCGATATTCACCGGTTGGGCCGGCTCGCCCCGCTCAAATACCGTCCAGATCGCGCGCACTACGTCCCGGATATCGGAGATGTCGCGCCGCACGTCGAGATTGCCGACCCGCAAACGTCCCGGCTTTCCGGTGCGCTCGATCCGTGCCACTCGTTGCGCGAAGTCGTTCAGCGCGTCTCCGGTCTTCCCTGGGCCGGTGGTGATGAAGAGGCGACCGCGCAGGATCCGGAGGCCGAAGTTGGCCGCGTACTGCCATGAGAGCATGTCCTGGCAGGCTTTCGAAACACCGTAGGGGTTCACGGGGTGCAAGGGCGCGTCCTCGTTCGTCGGGAGTTTCGTCACCGTTCCGTACGCCGCGGCCGATGCGGCGAGGAACGTGCCTTCTCGAGCGGGGAACCGCCGGAGGGCTTCGTAGAGGTGGAGGGTGCCGAGAACGTTCGTGTCGAACGTTTCCGAGGGGAGTTCCCAAGCCCGGGCTGCGTACGCCTGGGCGGCGAGGTGAAAGACCGCGTCGGGGCGTACGTCCTCCACCAGTCGCTCGACCCGGGCGCGGTCGCGAATGTCGAGAGGCTCCCATCGCACGGTCTTCTCTAAGGCCGCAGTATTCTCGAGCTCCGAGCTTGCGAGATACGTCGCGACCACCTCGCAGCCCCGGCGGACCGCCTCGGCGGACAAGAATCGCCCAATGAACCCGGAGCCTCCGGTGACGAGCACGCGCATCGATCGCACCCTCGATTTCCGAGCCCGTCCCCGACCAAGACCGACCCGGCCGGCGCCGGGACAGGGCCTGCGGACGGTGACGTGGCGGTTTTGTTATAGAGCTTGCTGGGGAACCCCCGGCTCCCCTCCTTCCCCGAGGTCCGCGGCGTCATCGACGCACGTCGTTCGTGGCGAGGAGAGTCTCGAGCCGACGCGCCAAGAGGAGCTCGGTCAGGAAGAAGCGAATGAAGCGGGTATTCTGCGTGACCTTGCTGGCCCCGCTCCCTCGGGGTTCGAACCGAAAGCCCACCTCGACCACCGACCGCCCCCGCGCCATCACGAGCAGGAACAGGACGAGCTTGTAGCCTCGCCAGGCGGGGTCGAGCGGGCGGAAGATCTCGCGTCGGAAGCCGAAGAGACCCGAAACGGGGTCGGTGAGCGGGCGGGCCTCTGAAAGGAAGGCCTTGGCCGTCATCTCGGCACCCCGAGAGATCGTGGCGCGAATCCCGGTCCGGGGGCCCGCTGTGCCGCCGCGCGCGTACCGGCTGCCGACGACCAGTGCGGCCCCCTCTTCGAGAGCCCGCTCCATCGCGGGCAAAACCTCGGGGGGGTGTTGGAGGTCCGCGTCCATCACCAGGATGAACTTGCCCCGGGCCTCAGCGATGCCCTGGCATTGGGCGCGCAGAGTGGTCTGTTTGCCTTCGTGCCAAAGCAGCCTCAGTCTCGGCTCGGTTCGCGCAGCGGCCACCAGATACTCTCGCGTTCCGTCCGAGCTGCCGTCGTCCACCACGAGGACCTCGAACGGCGGCAGGGGTACCTTCCAGAGACGATCGAGAAGCAGCGGGAGGTTCTCTCGTTCGTTGAGCGTCGCGAGGATCACCGAGACGACCGGGAGGTCGGTACCCCCGGTCGTGGGCGACGATGGGGCGGCGGTCACGGTCAACGGTTAACCTGGCGAGACCACGGACCAGGTCTGAAGACCGTCCATCTCGAGGGAGAAGTCGCTTACTCGACCGCCGGCGGCCTGCACGGCCTTCGCCACCTTGGCTCGACGCGCGAAGTCGCAAAAGAGCAGGATATATCCGCCCCCGCCGGCGCCGAGAATCTTTCCCCCGATGGCTCCCGCCTCGCGGGCCCGGTCGTACAGGGTGTCGATCCTCTCGTTCGAGATCCCCTCCGTGAACTGTTTTTTGT
>JASHUP010000123.1 GCA_030039915.1 Thermoplasmata archaeon
ACGCTCGTGCTCGAGACCTCCGAGGAAGAGACCACCGGTATCGAGCAAATGCTCAACCTGGTCGTGGACGAGACGATCGACGTGGCGCGGGTGGAGCACTGACCGTGACCGACCCGCAGCGCGTCTTCGGTATCCCCGAGATCGACCAACCGGTCTGGACGGCCCTCCCCCCGGGATGGCTCGCCGTCCTCTCGGGAACCTCGGGGTCGGGCGCACCGCTGCTCGCGAAACAGTTCGCGCATGCGGGTGCCGGGGACGTTCCCGTGCTCTTCTACACGACCTACGAGAGGACCGAGGAAGTACGGAAGGCGTTCGACGATTTCGGTTGGGACCCGGCGGAGATCCAGATCGTCAACCTCGCGGACGAGTACTTCGAGCGGGTGCTCGTGCGTGGGCTCGAGGTCGCGAAGGCACGCGAGGGCGGGATATCGGTCACCGACCTTGTCGACAACGCCCGGGTGGACCGGGCCCTCACCCCGTTCAGCCTGACGAACCGGATGCTCTCCGACCTCGCGAAGATCGACTCTCCGTTCCGGATGGTCGTCGATTCGGTGGACTTCTTCCTGGAAGTGATGGAACCCCACGAGCTCACGACCGTCGCCCGGCAGATCCGGCATCGATGCCAGACGATCGGGGGACACGCGCTGCTCGCGGCCCACTCGGTCTCCCACGAACGGTCCGTCTTCGGTCTGCTGCAGGACCTCGCCGACCTCGTCTTCGACCTCAAGGCCGAGCCGCGGCTCTCCCGCTACGAGCACACCCTTTCGGTGGAGAAGGTCTGCAACCGCCCCGACCTCACCCACATCTGGAACGCCGAGCTCGGAGAGAACGGCTGGCACGTGGACGAACGCAAGGCCGCGTCGCGATAGCGACCTACCATCGCGTAACCGAACCTTTATTGGCCGACCCCCGCTGCTTTGGGCGAGGTCGAAGCCCCGTGGAGGACGTCGTCATCCGCACGCTCGAAAAAGTGGAGCTCCACGACCCCATCCTGATCGAGGGTCTCCCCGGTGTCGGGAACGTCGGGAAGCTCGCCGCGGACTATCTTCGCGACCAGCTTAAAGCGAAACCGCTCGCGACGATCTACGCGAAGTTCTTCCCTCCGCAGGTCTACGTGAGCGAGGAGGGCATCATCCGCCTCGTCTCGAACGACCTCGCCTACTGGAAGGGCGCCCCGGGCACGCCGCGCGATATCCTGGTGCTCGGGGGGGATTACCAGGGCATCAGCCCCGAGGGCCAGTACGAGATCACCCAGCGGGTTCTCGAGTACTGCCACGGGCTCGGCGTCCGAGAGGTCTTCACGCTCGCCGGATTCGCCCAGGGCCGTGTCGTGGACGACCCGCGGGTCCTCGGGGCAGCGACGAGCCCCCAGCAGGTCGAGACGATGAAGAAGTTCGGGGTCGTCTTTTCCCGCAACGACCCGGGCGGAGGTCTCATCGGGGCGAGCGGCCTTTTCTTGGGGCTCGGACGACTCTTCGGGATGGAAGGCGTCTGCCTGATGGGCGAGACGAGCGGCTACTTCGTCGACCCGCGGAGCGCGGAAGCCGTCCTCAAGGTGCTCGCGAAGGTCCTCAAGATCGAGGTCGACTTCACCGCGCTCGAGTCGAAGGCCCACGAGGTCGACCGGATCGCGCAGAAGATCCACGAGGCGGAGGCGCGGTCCACCGAGGGGAGTCCGTCATCCGGTCCCGCGCCGCGCGAGGACCTCGGGTACATCGGCTGAACGGCGGCGCGATGACCCCGCCGAGCGACCGGGGCCGAGTCGGGAAGGTGCTCGGACTCCTCGCGGATTCGGCCGACCGGTCCGGGTTCGTACCCTACGACCGATTCATGGAGATCGCCCTCTACAGCGAGGGCGGAGGGTTCTACGACCGCGACGACTCGCCGTTCGGTCGAGCGGGCGACTACTACACGGCCGTCCATGCGAGCCCGCTCTTTGCCCGGTCGGTCGCTCGCCGAATCCGGTCGGTCCTCCGGGCGTTACCGGAGGGAGCTCCGTTGCGCGTGGTCGAGCTCGGCCCGGGGGACGGGACCCTTGCCGAGATCGTTCTCCCGGAGCTCGGCGCCGACCACAGCCTCGCGTCGCGCACCGAGTACGTTCTGGTCGATCGTTCTCCGACGCTGTCCGCCCGCGCGCTCGAGCGCGCGGAGTCCGTCTCCGCCTCCGACCGGCTCCCGGTCCGCGTCTCGGGCGGCGTCGGCGCCGAGGGGCCGTTCCTCGGAGTTGTCCTCGCGAACGAGGTATTCGATGCGCAGCCGACCCGTCGCCTCTCCTGGACCGGCACGGAGTGGAACGAGATGGGGGTCCGGGTCGAGGACGGTGGGTTGGTCCCAGCGACCGCTCCGCTCGCGAGCGCCGTTCCCGGCCCCGAGCTACCGCCCACGGCCCTTCCCGGGTCCGTGCTCGAACTCTCCCCGATGGCCGAGGGCCTAGTCCGCGAGGTCGCCGACCATCTGGAGGCCGGACTCTTCCTCGTCATCGACTACGGTATGGAAGAATCTGAGCTTCTCGCCGCCCACCCATCGGGCACGCTCGCGGCGGTGCGTCACCATCGGACGGAGGACAATCCGTTGCGCGACCCGGGGGAATCCGATCTTTCGGTCTTCGTCAACTTTACCCGTCTTCGGGCCGCGGCGTTCCGCGGTGGACTCACCGAAGTCGCCTTCCGGCGTCAAGCCGAGGCGCTCGGCGCGTGGGGCTTCCCGAGCCTGCTCGAGGAGGCAGTGCGTTCGGTCTCGAAGGGGGAAGACGAAGTCCGCATCCGACTTGGGGCGAAGAATCTCCTCTTCGGCTTTGAGCGGTTCTACGCGCTCGAGCTTGCCCCGCCGGAGACTGCGGAGCGTCTCCGCGCGCTCACGTGACCGGGCGAGCGGGAGCGCTCTCGAGAACTTCGGCGACCTTCGCCTCGACGAGGAGTCGGGCGGTCTCCGGGGGCAAGGAGAGGACATCGTCGGCGCGCAGGTCGATCGTTTCCGAGCCGACCTCGACCGGACGTGAATCTTTGAGCACCCGGACGAAGACGGTCGGTGCCTTCGCCCGGCCGGCCACCGAGGCGCCGGCCGCTCGCGACGAAGGAGGGAGAGGCGGGGTGGCCACGCTCTCCGTCGGGTGGGGGACCGCCGGCACGGGGGGCGTCGAGGTGGGCTCGATGTAGGGCGCCGCGCCGCGACGGTGCTCGAGCAAGACCGTCAGGAGCCGGTCGAACATCGCCCGTTCCTCGGGAAGAGCGTTCGGCAGGTCGCGCGTTCCCCCGATGCTCGCCTGGAACGCCGCGTTGAGCGTTTTCTGGATCCGACCCTCGACGATGTCCCGCGCGACCTGGATCGCGCGCTGGTAGGTCTGGCGCGAGATGTCGCCCTTGCGCCCCGAGGGATTCTCCCGCAGCTCGGCTTCGTACGAGCGGCGGAGGTCGGCGAGGTACTCCACCGTGACCGAATAGAAATCCAACGGGATCTTCGCGAGCCCCCGCACGGCGGCCTCGTTGCGCCGCCATTCCAGCAGCTGCGTGAAGTGGTCGGGCATGGTCGTCCGCGGGAAGGGTCGGACATCCTATCAACTATAGGAGATGTGCGGTCCCGAAGGACCGAGCGTCCACCGTCCCCGGAGGATGGGCGGTCGCATTTCGATGGTCAACGCACGGGATCCGGCGGTCGTGTTCGACGAGTTCTGGGAGCTCTGGAACCGTCTGCGGAGCGACAGTCTTCGCCCGGGTGAGGTCGTCGTGGTCGAGGGGGAACGAGACCGTCGGGCACTGCGACGCCTGGGCCTCGAGGGGACGATCGTCCTCGTCCATCGGGGTCGCACGATTTCCGAGACTGCCCAGCACCTCTCGGCGACGGCCCGGCACGTGATCATCCTCACGGACTGGGACACCGAGGGCGGTCACCTGGCGCAGGGGCTCACCAAGTTTCTCGGCACCGGTCGCTCCGGACCGGACCTCGAGTACCGCCGACGGCTCGCGCGCATCTTGCGGGGCGAGCTCGTGCACGTCGAGGGGCTGTACGGTTGGGCGCGTCGAACCGCCGAGAAGTCGGACCGGTCCCTGGTGCAGCTGCTCGATGCCGAAGCGCCCGTGGAGAGCGGCTCTACGGAATGACCTTGACCTGCGTGCGCCGGGTGTCGCGTCGGTTGCGCGCTCGGGACGGGCGGAATCGCTCCGTTCCCTTCCCCTTCCAGCGAAGGCCACGGCCCTCGGTTCCGGAACTCGTGAGCCCACGGTACACCCGACCCTTGTGCACGGGTGCGGCGATCCAGGAGATCTTGGGGTCCGCGAGGACCTCGGGGTGGTCCGGATCGACGAGGATGATCTCGTAGAACTTCTGTTTCCCGTCTTCCCCCACCCAGTAGGAGTTGAGCACCTCGAGATTCGGGTAATGCTTCTGCGCCCGCTCCTCCGCGATGCGTCGCAGGCTCTTCGCGAGCGTCATGCGAAGGATACCCTTGTGCTTCGGGCGCCGGCCGGCGATGATCGCGCGCTTCCCCTGACCGCCGCGCCGCACGCGCACTCGGACCACTACGAACCCGCCCTTCGCGCGAAATCCGACGGCCCGCGCGCGGTCGAGTCGCGTGGGATGCTCGACCCGCGTGACGGTGTTCTCCCGCCTCCAGGTGAGGAGCCGTTCGTGACGCAGAGCGGCGCCCTCCTCCCCCAGCGTCTGCTGAAAGGACTGGGCCATGTGCCGGTAGGCCGAGCTCGCCATGGAACGCGGCGCGGGGACCCCGGTCCCCGTTATAAAGGTGCCTCCGAGCGACTACTCGCCGTTCTTCGAGCCGTTCCCCCACGGGAGGTGCGACTCGCTCGGCCGCACCACTTTCGCGGTCGCGTGGCTTTCCGTCGCGATCGCCCGCTCGAGGTGGCTCAGGATCTCTCGCATCAGTCGATCCATGCGCGCGCGCTGCTCGGCCGGCACGTCGGTCGGTGCCTCCCAGACGAGCGCGGCTCCCCCGCTCGTGGGGTAGAGGCGGAACTCGAGGGCCGAGGCGGCGGGCGGCACGGCGGGGTTCATTCGCTCGAGACGACCCTTGACGCGGCTCTCGAGCGGTTCGGTCACATCGGTCCGTTCGACCGAGTAGCCGATCGTGCCGAGGTACTCCGCGAGGTAGCTCGCGAACCGCTCGCGGCCGATCCCGCGGACCCGCACCCAATCGCCGTTACTTTCGCCCATCGGTCTTCCGGTCCAAGGCTCGCCCGTAGCTCTTGAAGAGCCCGAGCATCATCCGCAGCTCCGCCTCGGAAGGCGTCGCGCGGCCGAGAACACGACGGAACAGGAGGATTAAACCCCGTCGTTTGTGCGCCGGGTATCCCGTCCGAGCCAGAAGCTCGCCCAGACGCTCCAGGAAGAGCTCCTTTTCGGCGCCGTTCAGCTCGACCACTTCGGGGGCGGGGGTTGTTTCCGGGTCGTCCGGACCCCGGGCGCGATGGACGGCGTAGAGGACGACCGCGGCGGCGTGCGAGAGATTGAGCGTCGGGAACTCCCGTCGGGCGGGCACATGGACCAGGAGGTCGCATCGCAGCAGTTCGGCCCGGGAGAGGCCGTTGTCCTCCGGCCCGAAGACGATGGCGACGCGACCGTGCAGGGTCCGAACGACTTCGCCGAGTCGCTCCGGGCTCACCGACCGACGGAGGTACGCGTTCGAGCGGCCGGTCGATAGGTCGGTCGTCCCAACCACGTAGTCCGCGTCCGCGACCCCCTGCTCGAACGTACGCGCTCGGACCGCCGTCCGCAGCAACGCGAGGCCGCCCATCGCGCGCCGCCTCGCCTCGGTGCCGACGCGCGCGCGGGGGGCTACGAGAATCAACCGGTCGGCTCCAAAGTTCCGGGCGAGACGCGCCACCGCTCCGACGTTGCCGTCCTCCTTCGGGCGGACGAGGACGACGTCGAGCGAGGGACTCACGCGGCCGCCTCCTCCTGGAAGAGCCGGGCGACCATCCAGTCGGCGTCGAACGGACGGAGGTCGTCGTACCCCTGGCCGACCCCGACGAAGAGGATCGGCCGACCGGTCGCCTGCACCGCGGAGAGGGCGGCGCCGCCCTTCGCATCGGCATCGAGCTTCGTGAGGACCAGCGCGTCGACCCCGAGCGTCTCGGTGAACAGGCGCGCCTGTTCGACGGCGTCGTTCCCAGAAAGCGCGTCGCCGACGAAGACCGTCAGCTGAG
>JASHUP010000124.1 GCA_030039915.1 Thermoplasmata archaeon
AGAACACCATCAAGGTGCTCCTCATCATCACGGGCGTGCGCGCGCAGAGCCTTCTCGGACAGAAGGGAGGCTACGCCGCCGGTGAGTCCGAGGAAGTCATCGACCTCGTCCGCTAGAGCGGGACGCCCCCGTCCCCGCTACCTCGGCCTCGAGGTGGCGGGGGAACACCTTCCGAGCCTTTCCCCCCGCGCGTGGGAAAGCCTGCTCGCCGACCGCCTCGCCGCGGGGCCCGGCCCCGGACCGCGATTTCGCGTGATCCGCTCGGACGGACGGCGGGCGATCGTTGAGGTCGACCACCTTGCCGTTCCCGTGGCCCGGAACGCATGGAGCACGACGCCCGGTACCGCGAACGCGGTCGTGCTCACCCCTCGACGCACCTGGGGGACGCTCGTCCGGGCGAAACGCTGGCTCGAGGCGGACCGCAGTCGCCCTCGAGCGTGACGAGCGGCGCGCGCGTGCCCGCCACCCCGGGACCGGGGGCGAGCCGACTACGCCACCTTGAACGAGAACGTCCCGACGAGCAGATCGAAGGTCTGGAACTGGGCGACCGGGACCGTCACCGTGACCGTGCCGACCGGGCCGTTCGTGCTGTAGAGCTCGTTGCAGACCGTGCTCGGGGCGCACGCCACGTAGGCCGAGAGCGACGGCACCGTTTGGAGATAGGCATACCAACCGGCCGCGAACGGGCTCACGATCGTGACCGTGACCGAGGAGCCGCTCAGCATCGAGAACCCGTTCGACGGGAACGTGAGTTGTTCCGTCGAAAGGGTCCGCAGGCTGAGCTCCGCCGTACCGGTCCCCTGCTCGGGGTTCACCGGACTGTTGAAGAACTGAGGGAGGAACAGGTTGAGCACCTTCGACGTGAGGGTGAGCGGGGGAGCGACGATGAAGACCGGAATGCTCGTGGGCTGCGCGTAGATGACCGCACCCTGCTCGTACGCCACCACCCCCGTGGGAGTGTAGGTGTTGTGCAGCTGTACCTGGAACCCCGTGCCCGCGCAGAAGTTCGTGTTGCACGCGCTCGCGAGGGTCGAGTACGAGATCGCCCTCGAGGCCGTCGAGGGACCGGTGATCGTGAAGGCGACCGTGAGCGCCGACTGGTTGACGAGCGGAGTGATCGTCGACGAATCGGGCGCCGCGAACGGGGGGGCTCCCAGGGTACCGAGCGTGATCGGAGCCGACACCTGAGCACCGACGGCGTCCGCCGCGCTGTACGCCTGCAGGAGCGTCCCGAACTGCGCGACCTGGTTCTCCACCTGCACGACGTGCTGCAGGTCGTTCTGCCCCATCGTGCTCGGGAGGGTCGTCGAGAGGTAGCTCGCGATGAAGATCACGACGAGCAGAAGACCGAGGATCGTCGCCACGGCCGAGACCTGCGCCCGTCGGGAGCGACGGCGCCACGACCGACGGAACCGGTGGTGAGGCCGGGAGACGGACCGGACGGCGTGCGCCCTGGCCGGCCTTCGATCGGTTAGCATGAGGAACTCGGGCACCCGTCCTCGCCCTAGGAACGCTGAATTTAGCCGGCGCGTCTGTATTAAGACTTGTGCTTCGGCCGCGGCCCTCCTCTCGAGGGCCGGACCGCTCGTTCGGCTCCTCCTCCGCGAAACTTATCTTCGAGCCTTCCTCCCCGTTCCGGGTACGGCGGGTGGCGACCGGCGAGGCGTCTCGGACCCGGATTGAGCGGGCGCTGTTCTCCGTCGACGACAAGGCGGGGCTCGCTCCGTTCGCGCTCGGACTCGCCGACCTCGATGTCGAACTGTGGGCGACGGGAGGGACCCGTCGATCCCTCGAGGACACGCTGCTCGAGGTTCGCCCGGCCGAGGAGCTCACCGGGATCTCGGACTGGTTCGGCGGACGCATCAAGACCCTGCATCCCGGCATTCTCGGCGGGCTCCTCGCCCCCCGCACGGACGCGGGCCGCAAGGAGCTCGAGGACCGCGGGCTGCTTCCGTTCGACCTCGTCGCGGTGAATTTCTACCCGTTCGAGCGCCATCTCGCCGAGCATCCCGGCGCCGCGGACCTCGAGGAGTTCATCGACATCGGCGGGGTCACGCTCGCGCGGGCCGGCGCGAAGAACCACGCCTACGTGACGGTCGTATCCGACCCGAGCCAGTACGCTCCGCTCCTGACCGAGCTCCGGGAGAACGGAGGCACGGTGGGAGCCGAAACCCGGCGACGGCTCGCCGTGACGGCGTTCGAGCGCTGCACGGCGTACGACGCGGCGATCTCCCGGGGTCTGAGACCGGTCGGGACGCCGGCCGAGGTCTTCCCGGAGGAGGTCGTCTTCCGCCGGGAGCCGCTCTCGCTCCGCTACGGGGAGAACCCGCACCAGAAGGCGGCCGCCTACGGGGCGGTCGCTCCGGCGGGGGCCGGCCTGACGCCCCGAGCGTTCTCCCTGCTCAAGGGAGAGGGTCTTTCGTTCACCAACCTTCTCGACATCGATACCGCTCTCGCGACCGTCGGGGAGTTCGACCGCCCGAGCGCCGCCGTCGTGAAGCACGCCACCCCGTGTGGGGTCGCGTCGGGGGAGACGCTCGCCGAGGCGCTCGAACACGCGGTTGCGACCGACCCGGTCGCGCGCTACGGCTGTGCGGTCGCGGTCAACCGGCCGCTCGGGGCGGACGACCCGGCCGCCCTCAAGGGCGTCTTCGTCGACCTCGTCGCGGCCCCCGAGTTTTCCGCGGACGCCCTCGAAGCGCTCCGGCGTCGGCCCAAGGTGAAGCTGGTGCGCACCGCCCCTCCGCGACCCGAGCCCGGTCGCTGGGAGGCGAAGAGCGCGCTCGGCCGGCTGCTCCTCCAGGAGGCCGATGTCCGTGAGCTCGTCGCGACCGACCTGAAGCACGTCACCGGTCCCGAGCTCCCGGCCGAACAGCTGCGAACGCTCGACTTCGCCTGGCGGGTGGTGCGGCATGCGAAGTCGAACGCGATCGTGCTCGCGCGCGGCTCCACGACGGTCGGCATCGGCTCGGGTCAGCCGACCCGCGTGAAGGCCTCCCAGCTCGCCTGCGAGGTCGCTGGCGCCCGAGCGAAGGGGGCGGTCCTCGCGTCCGATGCGTTCTTCCCGTTCCCGGACGGCGTCGAAGCCGCGGGGAAAGCGGGGGTCATCGCGATCGTCCAGCCCGGGGGCAGCCTTCGGGACCCCGAGGTGATCGAGACCGCCGAGCTCTACGGGATGTCGATGTACTTCACGGGCTGGCGCGTGTTCCGCCACTGAAGGCGGCCTTCGAGAAGTACTTCCGCACGATCTGACGGAACGCGGCCGGGTCCATCGAGCCGACCTCGCGTCCCTTTTCCTGGCCACTTTGCACGAACACGTAGGTCGGGATCGAATGGATCCCGTACGAGCGGGTCACGAGCGACGCCTCGTCGATGTTGACCTTCGCGAACTTGACGCGGCCCGCGAGTTGCACGCTCAGGTCCCGGAGGACCGGATCGGCGACCCGGCACGGCGCGCACCAGTCGGCGTAGAAATCGACGACGACGGGCAGCAACGACCGGATGACCTCGCGCTCGAAGGTCGCGTCCGTGACCCGGATCGGTTCCGTCCGCTCGCCCACGATGGCCCATCGAACTCCCGCTCTGCTTTAAGCTTCGTCTTCGTCCGGCGTAGGAAAGCCGTGCGTTCCGCTTCCCCGGCCTCCGCCCCACCCGCGTCGGGGCTCGCGGAAGAACTCCTTCGGTGGTATCGTCGGAACCGTCGACCGCTTCCCTGGCGCGCCGACCGGGACCCGTACCGGGTCTGGGTCGCCGAGGTGCTGCTGCAGCAGACTCGCGTCGACCAAGCGACCCCGTACTTCGAACGGTTCGTACGAGCCTTCCCCAACGTCGAGGCGCTCGCCCGGGCACCGATCGAACGGGTCCTCAAGGTCTGGGAAGGGGCCGGCTACTACGCCCGGGCTCACCACCTCCATGCCGCCGCCCGACGCCTCGTCCAAGAGTACGGGGGCGACCTGCCCCGGAGCGTCCCCGAGCTCGAGACCTTGCCCGGGATCGGACCGTACATCGCCCGGGCCGTCGCCTCCATCGCGTTCGGTCGTTCGGAGCTCGCACTCGAGGCGAACGGCCTCCGGGTCGCGGCCCGCTGGACCCGGGAAGAGCGCGATGTCCGCGAGCGGGCCGTTCGAGCCGACCTCGAGGGCGTGCTCGCCCGGCTCATGCCTCCCCGGCGCGCCGGTGAGTTCAACGAGGCGGTGATGGAGCTCGGCGAGACGGTCTGCCGGCCGGTGCGACCGGAGTGCGGTCGGTGCCCGGTCTCGTTCACCTGCCGGGCCCATCTCGAGCTCGAGGACGCGGGAACGATCCCCGTTCGAGCGAGCCATCCCCGACGCCCCCACGTACGGGCGGCGGTCGTCGTGCTCTCCGACGGCGACCGCTGGCTCGTCCAGAAGCGGCCCCCGACCGGACTCCTCGCGGGCCTCTGGGAGTTCCCGGGAGGAAAGGTCGAAACGGGCGAGCGCCCCGAGGAGGCCGCGCGCCGGGAGCTGATGGAAGAAACGGGGCTCGAGGCGACCTCCCTCGTCGCGCGAGGGACCGTACTCCACGCCTACAGTCACTTCACGGTCGAGTTGCACGTGTTCTCCGGCCGCGTCGGGTCGCGCGGGACCCGACCGTCCGAACCCGAGCGCCGGTGGGTACGCCCCGCCGAGCTCGCCCGGCTCCCGGTCCCGAAGGCGACCGAGAAGGTCGTCGCGCTCGTCGCTCCGGGACCGGGTAGAGCTTCCCGGGGTTCATCACCCCGTCCGGGTCGCACGCGCGCTTCACCGCGGCGAGCAGCGCGACCGCGTCCGGGCCGAGCTCCTCGGTGAGGAACGGGCGCTTCACGACGCCGATGCCGTGTTCCGCGCTGATCGTCCCGCCGAGGGCGCGGGCCGCGCGAAATAGAGCGGTCCGGATCCGATCCGCGGCGGGACTCGACGGGTCGACCGCGTAGTTCGGGTGCAGGCTCGCCTCCCCGAGATGTCCGAAGAGGAGGCACGGAACGTTCTCCCGCCGGGAGATCTGGACGATCTCCGTCACGAGCGCGTCGACCCGGGAGAGCGGGACCGCGACGTCCTCCCGGATGTGCTGGCCCATCCGCTCGTTGAGGGCATCCCCGCTCGCGCCCCGCAGCGTCCAGAGCTCGTCCGCGTCCGCGAAGAGGGTGAGCCCCTCCGCCGCGTTCGCCCCCGCGAGGACACGACGCACGCGGTCGAGTCGGCTCGCGGCCTCGTTCGCGTCCGTCGCTTCCACTTCGAGCAGGAGCAGCGCCGCCCCCGCGGGCCACGGCGCCGCCCGGCGCTCCGAGAGGGTGGCCGCGCATCCGCCGTCGAGGTACTCCATCGCCGAGATCCCGCTGCCCGGGAGGCGGGCGAGCGCTCCCGCGAGCGAAGCGAGGGAGACCGAGCGCGGCAGCGGGGCCACGAGCCCCTGGCGGACCGGGGGAAGCGGGGCGAGCCGCACCGTCACTTCGGTCGCGATCCCGAGCGTTCCCTCGCTCCCGACGAACAGCTGGAGGAGGTCGGGCCCGACGGAGCGTTTCGCGACACGCGAGCCCAGTCGAACTCGCGCCCCCGTTCCCAGCACTGCCTCGAGCTCGCGGACCCAGGCCCGGGTCGAGCCGTAGCGGAACGACCGCATCCCCGACGCATTCGTCGCGACGTTCCCTCCGATCGTCGCCCGAGTCCACGAACCGGGATTCGGAGGAAAGAAAAGGCCGTGGGGAAGGAGGGCGCGGTGGAGGGCGAGATTCACCACGCCCGGCTGGACGCGGGCCGATGGCCCGTCGGAGTCCAGCTCGAGAAGCCGGGACCAGCCGGAGAGGTCGACCACCACGCCTCCTCGCGTCGGCGCCGACTCCCCGTCGAGCGACGTCCCTCCGCCGCGCGGGACAAGCGCGGTGCGGGAACGACGCGCCCAGCGCACGAGGTCGACGACGTCGTCGGCGTCGGCCGGGGCCACCACGGCGATCGGGGGGCCCGAGAGATGCGATTCGTCCTGGCGGAACGGGGCAAGTTCGATCTCCTCGGTGAGGACCCGGCCCCGGACCGCCCGTCGCAACGAGCCGCTCAAGTCCGCCCGCACGCGCGGGCGTAGCCGCGGCGCCGCTTACGGCTGGCGCGCCGAGCGCTTCAGCCGGACGGGGCGTCCCGGCCGGCCAGATCGACCGCTTCGACGAAGTCGTGGATCGCGAACGGTCGGACGAGCACGGCCTTCGCTCCCGCCGCGCGCGCTCGACTCTCGAGCGCCACGTCCGCGCTCGGGAGGATGACGACCGCCCTCAGATCGAGACGGCCTCGCAGGAGTTCGGAGAGCTCGTCGGTCCAGCTGGGCTCGCGCTCGGAGCCGACGTCCATGACGAGGACCTTCGTCTCGTCCGACTTCGGCAGGCGACCGATCCCTTCGGGTCCGGGCGCCTCGAGCAGGACCCGGTGACGGTGCAACCGCAGCAGCCCGCGCAGCAGGAGACGGGTGTCCTCGTTCCCGCCCAGCAGGATCGTGGGGAACGCGCTCGCGGGAGGCGCCGTCGCCGCGGCCGAGCCGCCCGCGGATTTTTCGCTCGCGGCCAAAAAAGCGGGAATGGTGGTCACCCCACGGGCGGACCCGGCCCGCCCCGCGCCCCGTATGCGCGCCCCCTAAAGAACTAACCGCTGGCCGATGCGATGAGGCCCGGAATTGGGGGAAAACGCCTCATCGCTCACGTTCCGCCCCCCCGGATAACTATATAGTCTCTCCCGGTTATACATTCTTTGGCCTCGGGCATCGGCGGAACGCGGCTCTTGGTGGCACCGTCCAAGAGACCGAGGGTCGCCCCGCCGGTGCCTCCCTTATTCACTGCGCTTCGAACGATAGGTTCTTTTTGAAGCAGCGGCGAGTGCGCGCGATGGTCGCCCTCTTCGGACCCTCTCCGCAAGACCTCGAACGACTTCGATCCACCGTACAATCCCTCGGCACCACGAGCGTGCCCGGACTCGCCGCGGCGCTCTCGATGCGGGAGCGCAAGGCCGAGAAGCTCCTCGCCTACGAGCTCGCTCGACCGGGCACTCGGGTCGTCTACGAACCGAGCCGACGCTTGGTCCGCTGGGCGGCCGTCGTCGTGGCGCCGGTCGCGACGGAGCCAACCGCACGCCCTCCGGCACTCCCTGCCAATTCGGCGGCACCGCGCGCTCCGTCGCCCACCTTCACCTCGGTCGGCCTCCGGACGCTCTGTCCGCACTGCCACGTGCCGCTGCAGTCGACCGGGAGCGGCAGCCTCGTGGTCTGTCCGCAGTGCGGGCGGCTCTCGACTGCTCGGGAGAGTCGGGCGGTCGACTCCCCGACGACCCCGAACCCTCCGACGTCGGTCGGGACGAACCCGCCGGCCTCCAACCTGGACGACCGGCGTTCCCAGGAGATGTTCGCGGCGTACGTGAGCTCGAAGCCGATTCCGTGCCCGAAGTGTCGCACCCCGCTCCGACACCGCGCGCTCAGCGAGTACGTCTGCCCGAGCTGCGGGCAGACCGTCCGATTCCCGAAGGCGGCCGACCCCCGGGCCGCGCCGCTCGCGACTCCTCCGGTCTAGAACGGGGCCGCAGAACGCACTTCGCGAACGAGCTCGCCGGATGCGATCGCGGCCGCGACGCGCTCGATATCGGGCGCCGGGCTGCGGTCCTTCGTCCACGGAGCGACGCGCGCGCGCAGCGCTCGCAGCGCGGCCTCGCTGCCGCGTCCGCCGTGGCGCGGCCGTCGGAGTTCGAGCGCTTGTCCCGCGACGATCCACTCGACCGCCACGGTCCGGCGGGTGTTCTCAAGGACCCGGCGAAGCTTGTGCCCGGCCCACGGCCCCATGCTGACGAAGTCCTCCTGGTCGGCCGACGTCGGGAGGCTCATCGCGCTCGCCGGATGCACGAGCGTCGTGTTCTCGTTCACGAGCGCGGCGGCGAGGTACTGCGGCACCATGAAGCCCGAGCTCACGCCGGGCTCGGGTGAGAGGAACGCGGGCAGGCCCCGATTGAGCGCCGGATGCACGAGGCGAGCCACTCGACGTTCCGAGAAACCGGCGATGTACTGCACCCCGAGCGCGAGGGTGTCGAGGGCGAGCGCCAGCGGCTGACCGTGGAAGTTCCCACCGTTCACGAAGTCGTCCGGCTCGAAGACGATCGGGTTGTCGGTGACGGCATTGAGCTCCCCAGCGACGACCGTCTCCGCGAACCCGATCGCGAGCCGGGAAGCGCCCAGGACCTGAGGCAGGCATCGGAGGGTGTAGGGGTCTTGGCCGGTCCACGCGGTCCGATGGACGGCCAGGGCGCTCCCGTCGAGCAACCCGCGGAGCGCGCGCGCGACCTCCCGCTGGTCGGGAGAGTTCCTCACGTCCCCCAGGCGGTCGTCGAGGCTCTCGGGCGTTCCCTCGAGGGCGTCAAACGAGAGGGCGGCCGCGACGAGCGCCGCGTCGAGGAGATCGCGGGCGTCGGCGACCGAGAGCGCGAGATAGGAGGCCATGAGGGCCGTGCCGTTGAGGAGCGCGACCCCCTCCTTCTCGACGAGCTCGAGCGGAGCGATCCGCTCGCGGTCGAGCACCTCCCGAGCGGGCTCGGGCGTCGCGGACCGACCCACGAACGCCCCCTCTCCGATGAGGGCGAGCGCGAGGTGGGCGAGCGGAGCGAGGTCCCCCGAGGCGCCGACCGAGCCCTGTTCGGGAATCCATGGGACGAGCCCTCGGTTGAGGAGGGCCGCGAGGCGCTCCGCCACCTCGACCCGGATTCCCGAGTGGCCCCGGGCGAGCGAGTTCAACCGTAGGAGCGTCAGCCCCCGAACCACGTCCCGCGGGAGCGGGGGGCCGGTGCCGCTCGCGTGGCTGCGGACGAGCGAGCGTTGGAGCTCGTGCGCCTGCGAGGGGGAGATCGGCCGGTCGGAGAGCGCTCCGAAGCCCGTGGTCACCCCGTAGACCGAACGACCACTCGCGACCGCCCGCTCGACCACGCTTCGGCTCGCCCCCAGCGCGGCGCGGGCGTCAGCGGTGAGCTGGACGGGTCGGGCCTCGCGTGCTACCTCGAGGAACTGCTCGAGCGTGAGCGACCGGCCGTCGATCAGGAGAGGCTCGCTCACGGGCGGATCGCCTCGGAGCGGTCGAAGGGAGGCAGGAGGGCCCACTCCGGATTACGCCGAGACAGGGACCACGAGGTCGCCGCCGGATTTCTGCATCGACGGCTGGCGCTTCGTCTGCGCACCCTTGGTCTGCCAGAACACCTCGGCGAACTGTTGAACGAGGTTCAGGAGCTCCTGAGCGTCCGCGACGGCGACCCCCTGGCGCGCCTTCGAAGCCTGCTTCATGATCTTCCAGACGAGGTCCTGGGTCTGCGGGAACTGCTTCACGTGGTCGGGGGTGAAATAATCGCCCCAGATCACGCGGACTTCCTGCTTCACCCGCTCCGAGTGCTGCTCCTTGACGGTGGTGTAGCGAGAGATCTTAGAGACGTAGACCGCCCGCTCCTCGAGCTTCGCGTCCGGACCGGGATGGGCAAGCTCCCCGATCAGCTGGTCCATTCGCAGGACGGTGAGGGCGGCGATCTGCGCTTCGTGCGGGTCGTAAATACCGCAGGGGATGTCGCAGTGCGCGTAGACCTCACGGGGGGGATGCACGGCGTCCAAGAGGCGTTCCATCAAACCGAGGGATCGGCTCGTCGCGGGCATGTCCCCGCGAGCCCCGGGGGTCGGATAAGGATGCCGGAGTCGTCGGCCGGCGACAGCGCCTCCACGGAAGGTTCCGGGCCGTCCCGAATCCGTCGCTGGGGGAGCCGGAGGGTCGTGGTGCGCGACGAAAGCATGCTCCCGACCCTGCGGCCGGGCGACCGTCTGCTCGTCGACCCGCGCGCGTATCGCGACCGGTCGCCCCGCATCGGAGAGATCATCGTCTTCATCGACCCCGAGGAGCCGTCTCGCTGGCTCATCAAGCGAGTCGCGCACGTCGATCTCGATGACGGTTCGATCGAGGTTCGCGGCGATGCGTCCGAGATCGCCCGCGACAGTCGCCGGTTCGGAGCGGTGCCGACCCGCTCGGTGGTGGGTCGCGCGTACCGGTGCTACTTTCCGGCGGACCGACGTCGCGAACTCTAGGGCCATGGCTGCCCGCGAAATCCTTAAGCGATGTGGCAATTCCCCACATCGATGGCCGCTCCAGCTCCCCCACCCCCGACGACCCCGTCCGCGAACCCGACACCGAGGGGCACCTCCACCGCCGTGTGGATCGTGGTTGTGATCGTCGTCGCGGCCGTCCTCGGGGGCGTCGGCTTCTACGCGGGGTACGAATATCGAGGCTCGCCGGCCGCGACTCCGGGACCCACCGTCAATTCGACCCTGTCGATCCTGGGCGCCGGAACGCTCGACACGATCTTCCCGCAGGTCGCGAACCAGCTCGTGAACGAGACGCCGGGGATCTCGGCTCCATCTGCAGCGCAAACCTACGAAGGCTCGCTCGATATCACGAGCGCGATCACGACGCTCGGCGCCCTCGCCGACGTCGCTGCGCTCGCCGACTTCCGACTTATCCCGGGAATGCTCGAGCCCAAGTACGCGACCTGGGAGGTCGTCTTCGGCGCGACTCCCGAGGTGCTCGCCTGGGAGCCGGGCAACGCCGCGTTCGCCGGGGCGAATGCCACCAACTGGCCGACGCTCTTGGAGGCGGCGAGCGCCAAGGTTCCGATGGGGATCTGGAACGCATCTACCGACCCGAACGGCTACAACGAGATCTTCAGCATGATGCTCCAGGGAATGCTCTACGACGGAGGGAACATCTCCGCCGTCTACAGTCACTTCTACAGTGGCGCCCCGGGCTCTTTCGCCACGGGCCTTTCGAACACCATCATCGAGCACGAATCGCATGCGGCCGCACTGCTCGCGGCGGGGACCATCTCCGCCGTGATCACCTACCGCTCGTACGCGGTCGTGAACGGCCTGTCCTACGTCTCGTTCGACCCGATCGTCGGGCTGTTCGCCAACAACTCTACCGCCCTCAACGACTACTCGAAGATCTCGACCCAGATCACGCCCTCCGTCGGCGTCTTCCAGAAGGTCGTTCCGGCACCGGTGCTCTTCGCCGCCACCGTCCCGTTGAACGCTCCGAACCCCGCCCTCGGCGCGGCATTCATCCACCTCCTCCTCTCGCCGCAGGGTTCGGCCCTGCTTTCCGCCGGAGGAGCGTTCACACCGATCTTCCCCGGATGGTCCGATAACCCCGCGAACGTGCCGTCGGTGCTCGCCCCAGACGTAACGGCTTTGCCACCCTGGGCGGTGCCGCTGTTGCCGACGTGAACAGTCCTTCCGAACCCCTGCGACGGCGCTGGCGCACCGGGCCGTTCTGGCTTGCGCTCCAGCTGGTGCTCTCCGGCTCGCTCCTGTTGCTCTTCATCCTGCCGATTTACGCCCTGTTCACCTACGCGCCTCCCAGCCGGATCATTTCCGACGCGGGCAACGCCGCGGTCCAGGCTGCGCTCTGGCTCACGTTCTTCGCGTCGGGGATCGCGGTCCTCGCGGCCGTCATCTTCGCGATCCCGCTCGGGTATCTCCTCGCTCGGCACCGCTTTCGCGGGCGGAGCATCGTGGAGTCGCTGGTCGCCCTGCCGGTGGTCGTCCCCCACCTCTTGGTCGGGGTCGGTCTCTTCTTCCTGCTGATCCCGGGGAGTCCGCTCTATCGGTTCACGACCGCGATCGGGTTCCCCGTCTACGACACGATCTGGGGCGTTGTGCTCGTGATGGTGTTCGTGAGCGCCCCCTACACGGTCCTCGCGGCCGACCTCTCGTTCCGCGCGGTCGACACGCGCGTCCTCGAGGCGGCCCGCTCGCTCGGCGCGGGCCCGGCGGGCGCGTTCCTCACAGTCACCTTCCCGCTCGCCCTGCGCGGGATCGTCGCGGGGCTCCTGCTCACCTGGGCGCGGGCGGTCAGCGAGATCGGCGGGATCCTCATCCTCGCCTACACCGTCTATCCGGGGGGCCCGTACAGCGGCCCGGTGACCTCGACCCTTTCCGTCTTCGTCTACAATCTGTTCCAGGCCGGGGACCTGGTCGACGCCGCGGCGGTGAGCTCGGTCTTCCTGCTCATCGCGTTCGTGCTGTTCTTCCTGGTCCGCCTCGGGGAGCGATCGGGCTGGGTGCCGTGGCGGCGGGGAGACCTGTTGCCATGAACGAGTGGACGGTCGAGGGGCTCGAGTCTCAGCTCGACTCCTTCCGCCTCGGGCCGATC
This sequence comes from Thermoplasmata archaeon, assembly GCA_030039915.1. The sequence continues at coordinate 12,194 of JASHUP010000124.1, forward strand.
GACCTCACGCTCACGCCCGGACGAGTGACCGCGGTCCTCGGAAGCTCGGGCTCGGGCAAGACCACGCTCCTGCGCACGCTCGCCGGGTTCCTGCCGGCCCGGTCGGGGCGGATCGCGCGCGACGGCGTCGACCTCACCGACCGACCGCCCGAAGAACGGAGCCTCGGCTACGTGCCGCAGGGCCTCGGCCTCTTCCCGCACCGTACCGTGGAGCGGAACGTGAGCTACCCGCTCGACGTCCGCGGACGAACGGACGCGCTGGCCCGCGCCCGGGAACTTCTCGAGCGCTTCGAGCTCACGCCGCTCGCCCGCCGGTATCCCGCGCGGCTCAGCGGTGGGGAGATGCAACGGGTCGCCCTCGCCCGGGCCCTCGCCGCCGAGCCGGACCTGGTGCTCTGGGACGAGCCGTGGCAGGCGCTCGACGTCGAGGCCCGCTACGAACTCGGCCGCGTTCTCGAGGAGCTCCGGGAAATGGGGCAGGTTCCGATCGTCGTAGTGACCCACGACCCAGCCCTCGCGTTCGCCGTCGCGGACTCGTTCCTCGTGCTAAGGGCCGGCAAGCCCGCGGTCCGCGGCGACGCCGCGACGCTCCTCGCGCACCCGAGCGACATGTTCAGCGCCCGGTTCGTCGGCTACGACAACGTCTACGACCGCGCCGAGCTCGCGAAGGGCGCTCCGGGGTCGCTTCCCGCGTATCTCGCCCAGCACTCGGGGTCGGAGGGGGTTGCGTTCGCGCGGCCGATCCTCGACACCGCAGCAGGGTCCCCCGGGAGGTGGGAAGGGGTCGTGCGCAGCGCTCGACCGACGCCCGAAGGCTTCGCCGTCACCCTCCGGGTCGACGGATTACCGGTCGCCGTCACGGTGCGCCCGTCCGCCGCGACGCGCCTTCCGTCCGTGGGGGCGCGGGCGCGCTTTGAGATCGACGAGACGAGTCTCCTCCCCCTCGGCCCGGCCATCGACGACGTCGGGGAGCGCTCATGACGCGTCGGGCGAGCCTCGTGACGAGCACCGATGTGGCGCTCCTGCGGGCGCTCGCGCAGGAGCCCTCGATCGCCGGCGCGAGCCGCCGGCTCGGGATCTCCCGGGACCGGGCGGTCTACCGCATCGAGCGGCTCGAACAGGCGTTCGGCGGCCCCGTCGTGCGGGGAGTGCGAGGGGGTTCCGGTCACGGCGGAACGACGCTCACGACCCTCGGAGACCGGATCGCCCGCGGCGGCTTTGACTCGGTCGAACTGCTGGATGCACGGCCGGTGACGCCCCTCGCTGCCCCGAACCTCCTGCGAGGCATCTACCGGAGCTCGCCCCACCCCGAGGTCCGGGTGGGACGATCGTTGCGATTGCACGTCGCCTTTCCCGCGCGCGACGGCGAGAGGGTTTCCCTCGCGCTCGACCCGGAGACGGTCGTGGTTGCCCGCGAGCGGTTCGCCTCCAGCGCGCGCAACGTGATCCCGGCGACGGTCGTCTCGGTAGCGCCCGGACCCGAGGAACTGCAGCGCACGCTCCTGGTCCGGACGGGCGGAGGCCGCCTCCGCGTCGCGATGACCGAGGAGCCGGTCCGTCAGCTCGCGCTGCGGCCGGGCGTGACCGTCTACCTCTACGTGAAGGCGACCGCGCTACGTCGGGTCAGCGAGCCGGTCGACTCGGTCGGCTGATCCGCCGCACGGCGCGGCCGGCGCGGAACCCGAACAACCCGAGCTCACCGCATCGCACGGCGTCCGCGCGCCGGGTACGGGCCCACTGCCTCAGGGGAGCGCAGAGGCTGCCCCCCGGCCCGTGGTCGGCGATCGCCACCGAGCCGGCACGGAACCGGCGGTCGATCGCGGCGAATTCGCGCGCCGCGTCCGACTCCGAGTGCGGCACGTCGTAGACGAACATCTCCACCGGAAATCCCTCCTCCGCGAGGAGCGGCACGGCCCGGCGCTTGTCGCCGAGTCGGAGGTCCCATCGGGCGCGCAACGGGAACGGGACCGCCCACCCCGACGAACGGCCGGGAGGGAGCGCCCACGACGGGGAGCGCCGGCGGCCCCGGGCCAGCTTCGGGGTCTCGAGCTTCGGAAGGTCGACCGAGTGGAGCGTGCCCCGACCTACCCGGTCGAGCGCCTGCAGCATATACGCCGAGGAGACGCCCGACGAGACGCCGACCTCGACCACGTGCCGGGGGCGGAGAAGGCGGACGAGCGCGTAGAGCTCGAGCGGGGCATCGATCTCGACGTAGGAGGGGCGGCCGCCGACGCGGTGCATCCGATCGAGATGGCGATAGAGGGTTCGCTCGCGCTGGGCTTCCTCGACGAGCTGCTGGGCGCGGGCCTCCGAGACGTGGGCGAGGGTGGCGACCCAGCGCGCGTCGGGGTTGCTCTCGGGATGCATGGGGACGGGGGAGGGCGTTTGGGAACGAGGCGACCTAGTCGCGGATCCCTTCCGTCGTGAGCGCGAAGACCGCCTCGCCCTCGGGGAGGTTCGGCGAGTCGATGAGCCGGGCGATCCGCTTCGGAGGCTTCGACTTCCGCAAGTAGACCCGGTACGTCGCCGCATGGGCGACGATGTTCCCGCCGATCGGGCGGGTCGGGTCGCCGAAGAGGATGTCCGGTCGCGCCGAGACCTGGTTCGTGACCACGATGGAGGCGTTGTACGTATCCGCGAAGCGCAGCAGCTCGTGGAGGTGGCGGTTCAGGTGCTGCTGGCGCGGCGCGAGTTCGGCGCGACCGAGGTACTCGGAGCGGAAGTGCGCCGTGAGCGAATCGACCACGAGGAGCCGGATCGGCTTTTCGCGGGCGAGCTCCTGGGCCTTCTGGACGAGCAGCATCTGGTGGTTCGAGTTGAACGCCCGCGCGAC
>JASHUP010000125.1 GCA_030039915.1 Thermoplasmata archaeon
ACTTTGTCGAACCCGGGCTCTCGACGGGGAAGAGGATCGCGCAGGAGATCGAGCGCGGTCGCGAACAAAACCGCCTGGCCGAGATCCTAAGCTAGCCAGCTCGGCCGACGGCGGGGGTCATCGGGCCCCGAGGGACTGCATCCCCCGGGAGATCCGGCGCGGCCGACGGCGAACGGACCTGCGGTTCCGGCCCCGCGCTCCCCATCGTGGGGAACCCCGTCTCGCCGCGGCTCGGCGGACGACCGTCGCGCGTCCCGTCGACCCGCAGGGGTCCGCACGGTTAAGAGCGACGAACCTTCTCGGCCGCCTTCCATGCCTTCCGCCATCTCCGCCGTTCATCTCGGGAAGACCTATCCCAAGGCGAAGCCCGGGGTTCGCGCGCTCACCGACGTCTCCCTCGAGATCCCGACCGGTCGCGTCTACGGGCTGATCGGCCGAAACGGTGCCGGCAAGACGACGTTCATTCGGATCGCGGCGACCCAGCTCGCGGCGACCGAGGGAACGGTGCACGTCCTCGGGCACGACATCCGGACCGAGGAGCGGGCGATCCGCCAGCGGATCGCGTGTGTCCCGCAGGAGTCGCGACCCCTCTACTTTCTGAACGTCGAGGAGGTGGTCTACCTCTACCTCAAGCTTCGCGGCCTGGACCCGAAGGACGCGCGGCGTCGAACCCGCGATGCGCTCGAGGAGCTCTCGCTCACGGACTACCGGAAGTCCCTCGTCTCGCGGCTGTCCGGCGGCCTCCGGCGGCGGGCGCTGTGCGCGATGGTGCTCGCGTCGGACGCGGACGTCCTCTTCCTCGATGAACCGACGACCGGCCTCGACCCGCTCGCCCGACGAGAGGTCTGGGAGGCGATCCGCCGCGCGAGCCGAGAGCATCGGACGATCGTCCTGACGACCCACTACCTCGACGAAGCCGAAGCGCTCTCGTCCCGGCTCGCCCTCATCGAGTCCGGCCAACTGCGCCTCGAGGGCTCACCGGCCGACCTGAGATCTCGGGTCCGCTATCCGTACCGCGTGACGATCGAGGGGACCTTCCCCCGAGAGGAGCTCGACTCGTACGGGAAGGTTTCGGAGATCGAGGGCGGCTATCTCCTCTTCACACGGGAACCCGAGGCACGGGAGGTCGCGCGGCGCGCCCTCGAACGGGGCCTGCGGATCTCGATGGGACCCGTGAGCCTGGAGGACATCTTCCTCGACGTCGTCGGCAAATCGATCGAGGAGGACGCTCCGCTGGCCGAGGACGAAGAACCGACGTCGGAGGCGATGGCATGAGCGAACGCAACCGCCTGCGCTCGATCTTCACCCTCGTCCAGCTGAACGGAATCATCCCGATTCGGACGACCCCGCTCTATGTCGTCAACCTGCTCGCCTCGCCGCTGTCGTTCCTGTTCTTCATCTACATTGTCTCGCGCGGCACGTACGTCGCCTACGGGATCACGGGCGGCATGGTGCTCACGATGCTGACGGTCGGCACGAGCGTGCAGTCCGACCTCACGCACTATCGACACGACCTCAAGTTCCAGGACGTCGTGGTCGCCTCTCCGGTGGAAGCGCCGGTCTACGTCGCCGGGATGGCGCTGAGCGAGCTCGTCTACTCGCTCCCGGCCCTCGGAGTGTTCGTCGTGCTGTTCTTCCTCTGGGGTTACGCCTCCGTGACGAGCCTCGCGGTCCTCGCCGGAGTACTCGTGCTCGTCTGGTCGTTCGCGAGCGCGCTCGGATTCACGCTGGCGACGTACTTTCAGGACGTTCGCGAGACGTTCATCTTCAGCCCGATGATCTCGCTCCTGTTCACCGTCCTGCCGCCCGTCTACTATCCGCTCTCGGCCCTTCCGGGCTGGGCTCAGGTCGCCTCGCGCGTCTCGCCGACCACGTACGCCGCGGGTCTGGTCCAGGGGTCGGTGGGCCTCCAACCGCTCTCTCTGTCGGCGGCGGCCCTCGACTGGGGAGTCCTCATCTCGTTCACGGTCGCCCTGTTCATCATCGCGGCCGTGAAGGCGCGCTGGAAGGAGCCGTAAGCCCGTCCCGGACGTTCTGCGCGCGCAGGAAGAGCGCGCGTCGCGCGAGGACTTATGTACCGGCCGATTGGTGGAGCCGCGATGCTTTCGTTCGCGGACAGTCGCAGCTTCGACTTGCCCGATGAACGCCTCTCGCGCTGCCTCTTCTGCGGAAAGGACCTCGTGCTCCTTCCGGACGACCGCCGCGGCGGCGCGTGCTTCGATTGCCTCGCGCTGTCCATCCGTCCTCCGGCACCCTGCCCGAACTGCGGGGTCCTGATCCCCGGAGAAGAACGCGCCGTCGGCTGTGCGAACTGCCGATGGTACCCTCTCCGCGACTGAACCGCGGAGCCCGGCTCCGCTAAGCTTATCGGGGAACTTCGGTCCGTCGCGAAGGGCGTGCCGAGGTGGCTCAGTCCGGTACGGCGCGAGTCTGGAAAGCTCGTGGCGGAATACGCCTCGGGAGTTCAAACGCCGCGGACGGCTGTTCCGTCCCGGCGGAGATTCTCCCCCTCGGCGCTCTCCCCACAGCCTCCGCCGACCGCTGCGGGGGCGGTTGACCCGATGACGGTCCTCGCGCGCGCCGAGACGCCCGCGCTCCTGCAGGTGGAGGCGATCCTTTCCCGGGTCACGGGGCGCCAGGCGCTGCAGGAGGTCTGCCGCTTCCTTCGCCAGTCCTTCTCGCACTACCCCTGGGTCGGAGTTTATCGGCTGGACGGAGAAACCCTCGTACTGGATGCCTGGGAGGGCGAGCAGGCGACGGAGCACACGCGGATCCCGGTGAGCCGAGGGATCTGCGGTCAGGCGGTGCGGGAAGACCGCACGGTCATCGTGGACGATGTACGGGCGGACCCGAACTATCTCGCCTGCTTCCTCGAAACGCGGGCGGAGGTGGTCGTGCCGATCCGGCACGAGGGGCGGGTCGTCGGCGAGATCGATATCGACGGGACCACCGTCAAGGCGTTCGACGCCTCCGACCGGCGCTTCCTCGAGAGCGTCGCCGCCCGGCTCGGGCCGGCGGTCGAACACTCCGGCGCCGCGCTGCCGACCGCGTAAGATTCTCGGCGATCGTCCGAAGGGCTTCGGCGAGGGCCGCCCGGCGGTCGAACGGGCGAAGTCGCGGCGGGCCCGAGGTCGAGGGCCATCGCTCGGCGGCGCGGGCGATCGCGGCGAGCGCGCGGCGAACCTCGTCGACGACCGGAAGGTCGGCGGCCTGGCTTGTGCGAGAGAGGGGGTTGAGGTCAACGGAGATGACGCGCTTGCCGAGCGCCTGGAGAGCTTCGGTGCGATCCCCGTCCTCAAGTGGGATTAGACAGACATCCGCATCGTAGATGCCGCTCCGGTCGACCTTCGCCCGGTCGGAGGCGAGGTGCGGAATGGTCGCGCTCGGGCGAAGACCGAGGACCCGGGTCACCCCCGCTCCCCGGAGCGCGTCGGCGACGAGCCGCACGCGCGAGCGGCTCCGGTGGAAGAGATTCACTTCGACATCGAGGCCGGGCACCGCGCGCGCAAGGCGCGCGACTTCGTTCGGGGCGAGCGCGGCCACGTTGCCGTTCACGCTCACGACCGGGTGTCGCGCCGCGAGGAGCCACTCCGCGGCCGCCCGCTCCGCCCTCCTCGCTCCCGCGCTCGTACGCTCCCCCAGGAAGTAGTCGAAGGCTTCGCCCCGGCCGTGGGCGATGAGCCCCTCCGGCGCGACCAGCCCGGTGCGTTCCGCGTCCGCGAGCCGGGCCCGGATGGTGAGACTTGCGTATCGGGGGTGGCGGGGGGAGATCCGCATCGCGCCCCAGCGGTCAGTGCTGGTCGGCGGGCGGGTCGGCCGCGGCCGCCTCGGCGGCGCCGAGCCGGGTCTCGAGCGCCGCGATGCGTTCCTCGAGCGGCGCGAGGCCCTCGTCGATCGCCTTCGCGATCGTCAACTTGAGACTCTCTTCGAGTGCGACGAGGTCCCGCCCCAGGTCGATGATCCGCCGAGCGTTCTCGTTCAGCAAGAGCCGGCTCTGCGTCGCGACCCGGTAGGTGTCGGAGAGGTCCTTCGTGAGCTGGTGCGAGGACTGAGCGAACGTCTCGATGGACGTCCCGACCGGTTTCCATTTCTCGTCGAGATTCGTGGTGAGGCTTGCGGAGATCTTCTCCGAGGCCTTCTCCACCCCGGAGGTGACTTCGCGCGAGACGCGCTCGGCGAGCGACGTCTCCATCCCCTCGAGCTGGGTCTTGACCGCCTGCGCCGACTCCTGACCACCGGTCTCCATTCGCTGGAGGCGGTCCTCGAGCGCCTGGAGACGAGCCGTCAGATTGGAGTAGACCGTTCCGACAAGGCTGTCGAAATGCGCCTGCCCGAGCTCCTGACTCCGGAGCAGAAGGTGGAGGACCCAGTGTTCCCGGCCTTTCGTCTCCGAAAGCGGCCCGCGGTCGACCCGGTCCCGGACCTCTCGGTCGTCGATGAGCGTCTGCAGCTCCTTCAGGACTTCCATCCGGAGGAACGAGCTCGTTCCCGAGGTGCCCGTGGGGCGACCCGCCATCGTCCGAGGATGGGTCTCCCGGTGCTATATAGGTTGGCCGGAGGGAACCGGCTCCCCTCCGGCACCGAGAGAGGAGCGCGGTCCGGTGTCGAAACCGGAGGAGGTCCGGGGGCGGAGACGCACTACTCCGCGAACTCGCGGCCCAGGAGCTCGCGCGCGACCAACAGTCGTCGGATCTCCGACGTGCCGGCGCCGATTTCGAGAAGCTTGGCGTCGCGCGCGAGTCGCTCGAGAGGAAGGTCCCGCATGTACCCGTAGCCGCCGTGAACCTGAATCGCGTCCAGCGCGACGCGGGTCGATGCTTCGGAGGCGAAGGTGAGCGCCGTTGCGCTCGCTCGGTGGGAGCGCAGATCGGTGTGCACCGAGCTGAGAGCGGAGTACATCAACCACCGGGATGCCTCGAGGTCGGAGTACATCGCCGCGATCTTCGCCTGCACGAGCTGGAACCGACCGATCTTCTGGCCGAACTGCTCGCGCTCGCGGGCGTACGCGATCGATCGGTCGAGACACTCGGCCATGATCCCGACCGGGATGGCGCTCAGCACGGCGCGTTCGACGTTGAGTCCGCTCATCATGATCCGGACTCCGTCGTTCTCGTGACCGAGCAACTGGTCGCGGGAGACCTCGACGTCCTGGAAGGCGAGTTCGCCGGTCGGGGAGCCCCGCATGCCCATCTTGTCGAGACTTCGGGTGACGGAGAACCCCGGCGCATCGCGGCGGACGAGGAACGCGCTGATCCCGCGAGAACCCTTCTCCGGAGCGGTCTTGGCATAGACCAGCATCGAGTCGGCCACTGGCCCGTTCGTGATGAACTGCTTCGTCCCGTTGAGGACGTAGTGGGAGCCGTGGCGTTCTGCGCGGGTTCGGATCGAGACCGCGTCGGACCCCGCATTCGGTTCGGTGAGCGCGAGCGCCCCGATCTCGGTGCCCGCGGCGATCGGGGGCAAGAAGGCCGACCGCTGCTCGTCGTTCCCGTTGCGCGCCGCGTTATCCGCGAAGAGATTCGAGTGCGCCCCGACGCTGAGCGCGAGCGCGGGGCTCACGCGCGCGATCTCTTCGAGCACCAGAGCCTGTGCGATGTAGGAGAGGCCAAGGCCGCCGAACTCTTCGGGGATCGTCAGTCCGAGAAATCCCTGGTCGCCGAGTTGGGAGAAGACGTCCCGGGGGAAGTAATCCTCCCGGTCCATTCGGTCCGCGACGGGCGCGATCGATTTCCGGGCGAAGCGGCGGGCCGCCTCGCGCAGGTCATGCTCCTCCCGGGAGAGCGCGAGGTCCATGCCCGGGCGACGGCTCCCGAGGCATAACGATTGTCGGCCGAACTAGGAGCCGGTATCGTCGGCCTCCTTGCGGAGGATTCCGATGTGGAGCCGCCAAGCGGGGCGACGGGTGGGAAAATCGGACCGGTAGTGTGCGCCCCGACTTTCGGTCCTTGTGAGCGCTGCCCGCGCCACGATGGACGCCGTGAGGACCGCGTTCGCGACGGGCCCGGCAAGGTCTCTTGGCCGTCCGGGCTCCGTGGACCGACCGAGTTCCGAAAGCTCCTCGATCGCGGAACGCAGGCCCGCCCCGGCCCGCACGATTCCGACGTCGTCCCAGAGGAGGTCACGGACCCGATCGACCGCGCCGGGAGCGTCCTCCCTCCCCGACCCCCGAGACCACTCGATGCGAACGATCCGCGGAGGGAGCGAGATCCGACCCGCGACCGGGTGAACCAGTTGCCGGGCCACCCGCTCGCCAAAGACCAGCCCCTCGAGGAGCGAGTTGCTCGCGAGGCGATTCGCCCCGTGCACGCCGGTCGAGGCGACCTCACCGCAGGCGTACAGCCCGCGCAGGGTCGTGCGCCCCTCGAGGTCGGTGGTCACGCCCCCGATCATGTAGTGCGCGACGGGAGTCACGGGGATCCAATCGCGCGACGGGTCGAGCCCGTAGGTCGCGAGGAATCGGCAGACCGAGGGAAATCGGGCGAAGAGCCGGTCGCGCGGGATCGCGGTCGCGTCGAGATAGACGCAAGGGTGACCGGTGCGATGGATCTCTCGATCGATCGCCCGAGAAACCACGTCGCGCGGCGCGAGCTCCGCGTCCCGGTGCTGGCCGACCAGGAAGCGCTCGCCGGCCTCGTTGCGGAGGACCGCCCCCTCCCCACGGACGGCTTCCGTGATCAGGAACCGAGGAGCCCCCTCGCGCCAAAAGACCGTGGGATGGAACTGGATGAACTCCATGTCGGTCAGCAACGCCCCGGCCCGAAACGCGATCGCGACCCCCTCTCCGGTGGCCACCGAAGGGTTCGAACTCTGGCGGTAGAGGCTCCCCGTGCCTCCGGTGGCGAGGACGACCGGACCCGAGTCGAACTCTTCGACGGACCGTCCGGCCTCGGTGGAAACGAACGCGACCACTCCGTGGTGCGGCGTCGAGCGCAGGCCGCGCAGCGCTGTCCGCTCCCGGACCTCGATACCGGCATCGAGCACTCGGCGCTTCAGGGTCTCCTCGATCGAAAGCCCGGTCGCGTCCCCTCCGGCGTGGAGGATCCGTGCGCGCGAGTGCGCCGCCTCGCGACCGAGGGAGATCTGGCCCTCGACCGTGTCGAACGGGACCCCGTAGCGGACGAGGTCCGCGATCCGAGCCGGGGCCTCGAACGTGAGGACCCGGGCCGCCGGCAGGTCGACAAGTCCCGCCCCCGCGCGGATCGTGTCCTTGAGGTGGAGGGCGGGAGAGTCGTCCGGACCGATGGCCGCGGCGATACCGCCTTGCGCATAGCGGGTGGTCGCCTCGTCGAGTCGCGACTTCGTGATGAGGGTCGGTCGAAGTCCGAGCTCGCGCAGGCGCAAGGCCACGTACAGCCCCGCGATCCCCGTCCCCACGACCAGCGGACGAGCAGTCGGCGTCGGCACGTCAACGCGACCGGATGTCGAGGTATAGCGACTTCGACGGGGTCGCGGGCGTCGTATACTCTCCTGCCCTCCGCCGGTGGTGTCCGGGAGGGGGCCGGCCGAGGTCGAGGCCTGGCAGGGCGTGGTCTCGGTCCGGGAGGAGCCCCTCCTTGCCTCCGAGGTCCTCAGCCGGTTCGAGCAGGTGAGCGGGGTCCGGGCTGTCGGCGTCACCGACCTCCTCGCGGTCCGTCGGGCCTACCTCCGCCTTACGCGCGCGCCGGTGCCGGTACCGCCCGAACGGCAGGCACGCCTCGACCGGGGGCGCGCCGTCCATCGGACGCTCGGCTCCCGGCTGGCGGGAGAGGGTACGCTCGAAGCACGGGTTCGGCGAAGCGGACTCGTGGGGCGGATCGACATTCTGGCGGACGTACCGGTGGAAGTGAAGACGTCGGCTACGTTGGTGGACCCCTCTGAGCTCTCCGTCGAACGGCCGGACCATGTCGATCAGCTCGCCATGTATTGCGCTCTCGTGGACCACCCCGCCGGCCGGCTCCTCACTCTGGTCGAGCACGACCGGGGAATCTCCGAGGTCCAAGCCGTCGACCTCACGTTCGGCCCTCCGCAGAAGGTGCTTCGTGAGATGGAGCGGAGGGCCGAACAGCTACGGTCGGCCCTCCGCGAACAGACTCCGGAGCTCCTTCCGCGATGCCCTTGGTTCGGTCGAGGGTGCGAATACGAGGGAGCGGCGGTGTGTTCGTGCACGGGCGGGGAGGCGAGGGCCGCCCCGCTCCTCGCTGATGTAGATCTCGGACCGACCCGGAGGGCGGACGTGGAACAGCGGGTACGTGCCGCGCTCTCGGTTCGGCCCCCGAGGGAAGGTCCGGTGATCGAGCGATTCCGCGAGATCCTGTACCCTCGACGGGCGTACTTCGACCGGACGCGAGAATTGCCGGAGACCGCGGTGGAGACCGGTCCACCCCCGCTCGAGCCGGACCTCTACCGTCGGCTGGGCGAAGCCCTCGAGAGCGGCCCCGCGGGCGAAGTCGCGCGCCTGCCGCCTCGGGCGATCGAACCCGACGAGGAGGTCGTCGGCTTCCGGGGTCGGCCGTTTCTGCTCCGAACCTCTCGCGCGTGGAGCCGACCCCGCGCCTCGGAGGTACTTACGCGGTTCCCCCAGTACGCCCTCGACCTCGGACTTCGATGCGCGACCACCGGGACCGCGTCCGGGCTCGTCATCCTCGGTCTCGAACGGGCCGCAACCGATCGCGACCGGATCGAGGCATTCGAAGTGCGGTTCGCCTCGTTGACCCCGTTCTCTCGGCTGTACCGCGAGAGACGGCGGGCGCTCTTCGCCGCGCTCGACGATTATCGCCCGGAGACCCTCGCGGCCTGTCCCCCGTGGATGAACACGGACTGCCCCTATCGGGCGGAATGTGGGTGTGCGCCGGCGGACTCGCGGGAGACCCGATAGATCGTTGAGGTGAGGGTGGGTTCTAGACCGAATCGACGATAGAGACGTCGTGCGGGTTCATTGGCCGTGGTGACCCAGAGATGGACT
>JASHUP010000126.1 GCA_030039915.1 Thermoplasmata archaeon
TCCCGTCCGCATCGTGCTCGTGGTCGCCGACCGCCCGCATATCCCGGCAATCGAACGTGCGCGACGCAGAGGACTTCCGACCCTCGTTCTGCCCACCCGGGGGGTCGACCCCGGCGCTTGGTCGGCGCAGCTGACGAACGAGCTGCTTGCTCAGGGCGTGGAGCTGGTCGTGCTCGCCGGGTTCCTCTCGATCCTCCCTCCCGCGTGGGTCGACCGATGGCACGGCCGCGCCATCAACCTCCATCCGTCCCTTCTGCCGCGGCACGGCGGGCCGAGGATGTACGGACCCCGGGTGCACCGGGCCGTCCTCGCCTCCGGCGACCCGGAGACCGGGGCGACGGTCCACCTCGTCACGAACGACGTCGACGCGGGGCCCACGATCGCCCAGGAACGGCTGCCCGTTCTGCCGACCGATACGCCCGAATCGCTTCGAGCGCGAATCCACCCGGTCGAGGTCGCGCTGCTCGCCGCGACCCTCCGCCGGTTCGCCGAGGGGCAACTTCCTCTCCCCTTCTCCGGGACGGACGCGCCGCCCGCGGGACGTCACGAACGGACGGACGCGCGCGAGTGAGATTCTCCCGGGTGCGCGGGGAGAAGCTCGGCGAGCCGCGTCGGTCGAGCGGGCAGGTCGAGCAGCAGCCGGTGGCGCGTGGTCTTGGGAGGGAAGAGTCGGCCCTCCGTCGCGCGGCGGATCACCTCGCGTTTCGCGATCGGTGGACCGGGATGCCATCGTTCGAGGTGAACGAGCTCGCTTTCGTAGTCGAGCACCCACGCCGGCACCTTCTCGGCTCCGACCCGTCGGAGCGCTTCGACGCGATGGTGCCCGTTCAGGATGACGAGGCTTTCCCGCGAGACCCAGATCGGGTCCGAGACGACCTGGGTACGCCGAAGCAATGCGACCAGGTCGAGGACGTTCGCTTCTTCGATCCGCTCGTGGGCCTTGAGGTCCGCCAGCGGCAACAGCGCGTACTCCGCGGGCCCGGTCATGCGGCCGCCGCGCTCCTCGCTTCTTCGATGGCCTTCCGGACGTAGACGCTGACCATGCGTCGCCGGTAGTCCGGGAGGAGGAACGTGTTGTGGACCGGCCGGACGGCGCGGGTGATCGACTCGGCGAGGGCCGCGACCCGGTCCTCGGACAGGGTCTCCCCGACGAGCGGGCGCGTGAGCTCGTCGAACCGACGCGGGTAGGGCTCGACCCCCCCGACGGCGACCGACAGGGACTCGACCCGCCGGTCGTCCCAGGTTCCGGCGACCGCGACCCCCAACTCGGGGAAGTCATACGACGGGCGCACCCGCAGCTTCCGGTAGCGACCGCGGAGGGAGCGGCTTACCGCAGGAATGCGGACCGCGACCAACAGCTCGCCCGGCCGGATCTTGAGTCGGCGGATCCCGTCGCCCCGCTCGTCGTAGAGGTCAGCGAGCGACAGGGTTCGCCGTCCGTCCGGGCCGGCGACCTCGACCGTGGCATCGAGCACGAGGAACGCCGGGGCAAGGTCGCCCGAGAAGGTGGCGTAGCAGCGTTCCTTTTGCGGCACGACGTGGCACTGGTCCCCGTCGGCCTTCAGGCAGAATCCGAGGCTCGCGCGCCAGAAGTAGCTCTGGTTGAAGAAGAAACACCGCGTCTCGACCAGGAGGTTGCCTCCGACGGTGCCGCTCGCGCGGACGAGGGGCGTGGCGACTTCGCGTACGGCGTCGGCGAGTACCGGGTACGCCCCGAGGAACGTCGCATCCCGCTCGAGGTCCCCGAGCCGCTCCATCGCTCCCACGCGGTCGAGCGAGTGACCCGCGAGCTCGGTGATCCCGTCGAGCGAAATGACGTGCGGTCGCAGGTTGATGTGCATCCTGTAGTTCGGGAGGAGGTCCGTTCCGCCGGCGAGGTAGTCGAACTGACCCGCCCACTCCCCGGCGAGGCGGAGGGTCTCCTCCACGGTCGAGGGCCGGTGCAGCTCGAAGGAGTCGAGATGCATCGACTAGTTCCCCTTCCAGGCCCGGCCTTCTTTGCGGCGCTGGTCGATCCCCTTCAGGACCTTATCCGGTGTGATCGGGAGATCGGTGAACCGGACTCCCACCGCATCGTAGAGCGCGTTGCCGACGGCGGGAAGCGTCGCGATGAGCGGCCCCTCCCCTGCCTCCTTCGCCCCGAAGGGGCCCTCGGGGTCGTCGTCCCCGACCAGGAGGATCTCGACCTCGGGCATCTGCTGCGGCATCGGGATCTTGTACTCGAGCAAGGACGGGTTGAACAGGCGCGAGCCACGGTAGTTCATCGACTCGCCCATCACCTGACCCAGACCCATGTGGATCGAGCCCTCGATCTGGCCCTCGACCGCGAGGCGATTCAGCGGACGACCGCAGTCGAACGCCGCCCAGATCTTCGAGACCCGATACTCGCCGGTGTCCACTTCCACACCGACCTGGGCGACGTAGGCGGCGAACGAGTAGGCAGGGGCGGTCCCGGCGCGGGCCCCCTTGAACGAGCCCCCGAGCGGCGTGGTGTCGTAGGAGCCGCTCGCGGTGAGCGCGCCCCCGCTCTCCATCGCACGGTGCAGCGCGGCCAGAAACGAGACCCCGACTTCGGGATGACCGCGTTCCTGGATTCGTTCGTGGACCACCTCGAGGCTCTCGGGCGGTCGGTCGACCAGCGAGGCGGCCGCGAGACGCAGCCTCTCGAGCAATTGCTCGGCCGCCGCCCGGGCCGCGTTGCCCATCATGAACGTGACACGGCTCGAGTAGGACCCGATATCGATCGGACTCACGTCCGAGTCGACCCGTTGCACATGGACGCGCTCGAGGTCGATGCCGAGGACCTCCGCGACGATCGCGGCGAGCAGGGTGTTCGAGCCCTGGCCGATGTCGGCCTGCATCGAGTGCACCGCCACTCCGCCGTCCATGTCGACCTTGAGGTGGACCGTCGATTGCGGCATTTTCGGCGTGAAGTGAATGGGGCTGTTCGACCCGGAGATGTAGAAACCGCAGCCGAGACCCACGCCCTGCCCGTAGGGGAGCTTTCGGAACT
>JASHUP010000127.1 GCA_030039915.1 Thermoplasmata archaeon
GGTGCGTCGGGGTGCGCTCATCGTCCCTCCCGGCCCGAGCCCGGGACGTGCGCCCGCAGATGAAGACGGGCCATCACGACCTCGCCGCGCGTCCGCTCGAGCAGCGAGCGCGCCGCGTCCTGCTTCGGTTTGAGCTGGACGATCGCTCGCGTGGTGTCGAACCGGAGCAGGTCGCGGGTGAGCACGTCCATGAGCGCGAGATACCGCTCCGCGCCGGCGAGGTCGTCATGACCGAGCCGGTCCAGCACGATCCGTCGCACCTCCCCGACCACGTCCCCGAGCCCGAGCAGGTACGGTTCGGGCTCGACCGCGAGCTCGGACGGCCCCGGGAGCGGCGTGTCGGAGACGATCGCCGCGAGCAGGACGGCCTCGACTCCCTCCTGGAGGGCGTCGAAGGCCAGCGGTTCGTCGCCCCGTCCCTCTCGGCGGAGCCAGTCCGCGAGCTCGCCCAGGTCCCGGCGGATCTCGGCCACGGCCGGGGGAACGGCGTGGTCCGAGTGCATGCGCGACATCGACGTCTGGGCGAGCCGGCGGAGGCGACGCGCCCGCTGGTAGAGCTCCTCGCGACGGAGCTCCCGCTGCCGGAGGTGCGCTTCGATGCCCGAGAGCGCGAGCTCGGGTACCCCGGCCGCGGGGCGCGGATTATCGGAAGAGGGTGAACCGCTGGTCATCGTTCCCGCCGTCGAGGATACCGAGTCGGACCCCGGCATCGAGCCAGCCGTGCGCGTAGCTCGCCGCCGCGAGGGCCCGGTCGCGGTCGCCGGCGGCCGAGAAATGCTCGGCGTCGGCGAGATAGGAGCGGGCCATCGCGAGAAAATCGTCGGACGCCCCCCGAAGGAACGAGCGCTCCGGCGACGCGGGCGTCACTTTCGCGAGCGCCTCGCGCGTGAGGCGGAGGTACTTCTCGAGGAGCGGGGGTTCGGCCGACACGGCTCTCCCGGCGTAGCCTGCCGTTCGATATTATAGTCCACGGGTCCCCGGGCGGAGCGCCTCAACCCTTCGGGACCTTCTCCCAGTCCTTGAGGAACCGGGCGAGCCCCACGTCCGTGAGTGGATGCTGGACGAGCTTTTCCATCACGCCGTAGGGCATGGTCGCGATGTCCGCTCCGGCCTTCGCGGCCTCGAGGACGTGGATCGGGTGACGCACGCTCGCGACCAGGACCTTCGTCGAGAACCCGTAGTTGCGGTAGATCTGGACGATGTCGCGGATCAGGTCCATCCCGATGTCGCCCTGGTCGTCGAGGCGGCCGATGAACGGGCTCACGTAGGCGGCTCCGACCTTGGCGGCGAGGAGCGCCTGGTTCGCGCTGAAGACGAGCGTCATGTTGACGCGGGTCCCCTCCTTCGCGAGGACCTTCGTCGCCTTGAGACCGGCCGCGGTCATCGGGACCTTGACGTAGATCGCCGGGTGGATCTCCCGGAGGTGGCGACCTTCCCGGAGCATCCCCTCCGTGTCGGTCGCGACGACCTCGGCGGAGACGGACGGCACCCCGAGCGCGCAGATCTCTCGGAGCACCTCCTCGAACTTCCGTCCCTCCTTCGCGACGAGGGTCGGATTGGTCGTGACCCCGTCGAGGATCCCGATCTCCCACATCGTCCGGATCTCGGTCACGCTCGCCGTGTCCAGGAACAGCTGCATCGTCGCCCCTCCGAACTCGCCCGAGTTACTGAACTTTGCCCCGGGTGCGGAGGAGCTCCCAGGCCTCGTCCCGGATCCGCTCCGTCGACATCCCGTAGCGGTCGAGGAGGGCCCAGGGGTCCCCCGATTCCCCGAAGACGTCCGGCACCCCGACGCGACGGACCGGGACCGGGTAGTTCTCCGACGTCGTGGAGGCGACGAGCGCGCCGACCCCGGTGAGCACGCTGTGCTCCTCGAGGACGAGGATCGCGCCCGTGTCGCGGGCGGCGCGCAGGAGCGCCGGCGCATCGAACGGCTTCACCGACGCGAAGTCGAGAACGCGGGTCGACACGCCGACCTTCGCGAGCTCCTCGGCGACCTCGAGGGCCCGGGCGAGGAGCGCGCCGATCGCCACGATCGTGAGGTCACTGCCGCTCCTTAGCTCCGCCGCGGAGCCGATCCGGAACGACCCGTCGGTGACGGTCGGTAGGTTCTCTCGGGTGAGGCGAACGTACGCCGGACCGTCGCGGTCGGCGATCGCGAACGTGGCGGCCCGGGTGGTCGGCGCGTCGGCGGGAACGATCACCGTCATCCCCGGAAGCCCGCGCATGAGTCCGATGTCCTCGATGATCTGGTGCGTTCCGCCGTCGGCCCCGACCAGGAGACCGCCGTGGGTCGCGACGATCTTGACGTTGGCGCGGTTGTAGCAGATCGACTGGCGGACGAAGTTGTACGCCTGGCCGGCCGCGAAGACCGCGAACGTGCTCGCGTAGACGGTGCGGTGCTGGAGCGCGAGACCGGCCGCGATGGACATCATCGTCGGTTCCATCACCCCGACGTTGAAGAATCGGTCCGGGAACTTCTGCCCGAAGAGGATCGTCCGGGTCGACCCGGAGAGGTCCGCGTCGAGCACCACGAGGTTCGGATCCCTTTCGCCGAGCTCGACGAGCGCCTTCCCGTACGCGTCCCGGAGGCTTTCCGCCTTCCCGAGGACCGCGCTCACGCCTGGCCTCCGGGAGCGGCGCCAAGGTCCTTCAGGGCCTGCTCGTATTCCGCGGTGTTCGGGGCCTTCCCGTGGAACTGGTGCTTTCCTTCCATGAAGGACACGCCCTTCCCCTTCACCGTGCGGGCCACGATCGCGGTCGGAGCGTCGGTCGTTCTCCGGGCCTCGGCGAGCGCTCCGAGGATCTGGCGGAAATCGTGGCCGTCGATATCGATCGTGTGGTAGCGGAAGGCGCGGAACTTGTCGACGATCGGCTCGATCCCCATGATCGACTCGGTCGGGCCGTCGGTCTCGAGTCCGTTGCGGTCGAGGATCGCGACCAGGTTCGAGAGACGGTAGTGCCCGCCGGCCATGAGCGCCTCCCAGGTCGGGCCCGCTTGGCACTCGCCGTCCCCGAGGATCGCGTAGACCCGGTGGGCGGCGTGGCGCAGCCGGGCGTCGAGCGCCATGCCGACCGCCATGCCGATGCCCTGGCCGAGGCAGCCGGTGGACGCCTCGATGCACGGGAGCTTCGTCCGGTCGACGTGCCCCTGCAGGCGGCTCCCGAGCTTGCGAAACGAAGCGAGCTCCTCCCGGGGAAGGAACCCGCGCAACGAGAGGGCGGCGTACATCGCCGGGGAGGCGTGCCCTTTCGAGAGGACGAGCCGGTCGCGCTCGGGCCAGTCGACGCGCTGCGGGTCGAGCTTCAGCTCGTGGAAGACGAGCGCCGTGAGCAGGTCGGCGACCGAAAGACTGCCGCCGGGGTGGCCGCTCTGCGCGGCGTAGGTCATCCGGATGATCTCGATACGGACCTCGCGGGCCGTCGCCTCGAGGGTCCGAATCAGCTCGTCCGGGAACTCCTCGCTCATGGGCGACGCGCGCAGGTAGGGCACGCTATTTGACGGTTGGGTCGTGCGCAGCGCTCCGACGGGGCGAGCGGCGGGTCGTCGCGGGCGCCGGGACGGGTTCGAGCAATCCGCGGAGCGTCCTCAGGTCGGCGGCGTAGAGGTGGTAGCCGTGGTCGTCGAGCGGCGTCTCGAGGTACCCCGGGGTCGTCGCCCACCGGGAATCGGAGACGACATGGCGGAACCCTTCGAGTCCGATCTCTCCCTTTCCGATGTTCTCGTGTCGGTCGAGATGCGAGCCGACCGGCGCCTTCGCGTCGTTGAGGTGGAACGCCCGAACGGTCGCTCGTCCGAGGACCCGATCGACCTGGTCGACCAGTTCGCCGTAGCCACTCTCGCTGCGGAAATCGAACCCGGCGGCGAACAGGTGGCAGGTGTCGAGCGTGACCCCCAGCCGGTCGGCCTGATCGACGCGCGCGAGCACGCCCGCGAGCTCCTCGAACCTCGATCCGATGGTCGTCCCCTGACCGGCGGCGTTCTCGAGCAGGAGCCGGACCCGGCTCTCGGGAAACGCTTCGAGCGAGAGACGCAGGCTCTCCGCGATGGTCGCGACCCCGACTTCGACCCCGCTTCCGAGGTGAGCCCCCGGGTGGAAGATCAGCGCGTCAACGCCGAGGAGGTCCGCGCGACGCATCTCGTCCAGGAACGCGGCTCGGGAGCGCTTCAGCATCGGCGGCTTCGGGCTCGCCAGATTCGCGAGATACCCGTGATGGACGGCGGTCGCCCGCAACCCTTCCTCGCGGACCGCGACGCGAAACTCCTCCGCGGCGGCCGGGGCGATCGCGGGGCCGCTCCACATCTGAGGGCTCTTCGAAAAGATCTGGAGCGCGTCGCAGCCGATCTTCTTCCCCTCGCGGACCGCGTCCCCGAGACCTCCGGCGATGCCGAGGTGGGCGCCGAGCCACATCGGAGGGGGGACGCACGCGTGAGAATTAAGGCGTCACGCCCGCCGCACGGGCGAAGGAGGCTGACAGCTTTCCGCGTTTCCCGTAGGCTCGCGCACTTCAGTACCGCGCGGAACGCCAGCGGGCTTAACTGCCGGGTTCGGAATGGGACCGGGTGTTTCCCCGCCGCTTTGGCCGTCAGCCGAGCGCTCCG
>JASHUP010000010.1 GCA_030039915.1 Thermoplasmata archaeon
GGTCCGGTCGTGATCGCCGAGGGATTGACGGACGCGAAGATGTACGACGTCGTGCGTGTGGGCACCTTGGGCCTGGTCGGGGAGATCATCCGCTTGGTCGGCGGCTCGGCCACCGTGCAGGTGTACGAGGACACGACGGGCATTCGACCCGGTGACCCCGTCGAGAATACCGGCCAGGCGCTGAGCGTCGAGCTCGGGCCGGGGCTCCTCAAGTCAATCTACGACGGGGTCCAACGTCCCCTCGATGTGATCCAGAAGGACGTCGGGGATTTCATCACGCGCGGGACCGTCGCCCCGCCGCTCAACGAGTCCACGAAGTGGGAGTTCACCGCGTCGGCGAAGGCCGGCAGCGAGGTCGGTCCCGGCACGATCCTCGGGACCGTGCAAGAGACCCAGCTCATCCTCCACAAGATCATGGTCCCCCCGGGACTCTCCGGGACGCTCTCCCAGATCAAGAGCGGAACGTACACTATTCGCGATCCGATCGGCACCGTGAAGACGGCGACAGGAAACGTCCCCGTCTATCTTTCCCAGAAGTGGGTTGTCCGTATCCCGCGACCTGTCACGCAAAAACTTCCTCCGGATTTTCCCCTGATCACAGGGCAGCGGATCGTCGACAGTTTCTTCCCCGTCGCCAAGGGAGGGACCGCGTGCGTGCCCGGGCCCTTCGGGAGTGGAAAGACGGTACTACAGCAACAATTGGCGAAGTGGGCCGACTCCGACGTCGTCGTGTACGTGGGTTGCGGCGAGCGCGGCAACGAGATGACCGAAGTGCTCGCGACGTTCCCGAGCCTCGAGGATCCGAAGTCGAAGCGCCCACTCATGGAGCGGACGATTCTCATCGCGAACACCTCCAACATGCCCGTTGCGGCGCGCGAGGCCAGCGTCTATACCGGCATTACGATCGCCGAGTACTACCGCGACATGGGCTACGACGTCGCGCTCATGGCCGACTCAACCAGTCGATGGGCCGAGGCCATGCGCGAGATCTCGGGCCGTCTCGAGGAGATGCCGGGCGAGGAGGGATATCCCGCCTATCTCGGCCGCCGAATCGCCGAGTTCTACGAGCGGGCCGGCCGCGTCGTGACGTTGTCTCCGGAAGGCCGCACGGGTTCAGTAAGTGTCATCGGGGCCGTTTCGCCCGCAGGCGGCGACACGTCGGAACCCGTCAGCCAGAACACCCTCCGAGCCGTTCGAGTTTTCTGGGCGCTCGACGCATCTCTTGCATCACGTCGGCATTTCCCGTCAGTCAACTGGCTTCAAAGTTACTCGCTCTATCTCGACGATCTCGGCCCCTGGTATCGAAAGGAGCTCTCGAAGGAGTTTGTCATTCTACGGCAACGTGCGCTCGAGACACTTCAGAAGGAGGCCGAACTACAGGAGATTGTTCAGCTCGTGGGAGTCGACGCGCTCCCGGAACGAGAGAAGGCGGTTCTCGATGTCGCGCGGATGCTGCGGGAGGACTACCTGCAGCAGAGTGCGTACGACGAGGTAGACACGTATACGTCGATCGGCAAGCAACTCCGCATGCTCCGCGCGATTCTCGACTTTGGTGATCGCGAACAGGATGCGGTAGCGAAAGGAGCGACTGTCTCTAAGCTTCAGCAGCTGCCGGTTCGGACCAAGCTCTCGCGCATGAAGTGGATCCCGGAGACCGAGATGCAGACTCAGTTCGACCAGCTCGCCCTCGAGGTAGCTGACGCCGTGACCGAAGCGATCCCGGCCGGAGGCGCGTGATGGCCGCCAAGACCGCGCCCGCCGCAAAGTCGATGCCGGAGGTGCCGATCGACTATCGGACCATCGACCGCGTCGCTGGCCCGCTCCTCTTCGTCCGGGACGTCGCCGGCGCCGCCTACGGGGAGATCGTGGAGATCGCGCTCCCCAACGGGGAGCGGCGACAGGGCCAGGTGCTCGACTCGCGCTCGGGCCTCGCGATCGTTCAGGTCTTCGGCCCGACGATGGGCATCAATGTCGAGCAGACGACCGTGAAATTCCTCGGGGAGGTCGCGACCCTCGCCGTCTCCGACGAGATGCTGGGCCGGGTCTTCAACGGCCTAGGCGAGCCGCGTGACGGAGGCCCGCGCATCGTGAGCTCGACGAAGCTCGAGATCGTCGGGAACGCGATGAACCCGTACTCGCGCGAGGAGCCGAGCGAGTTCATCCAGACCGGGATCTCCACGATCGACGTCAACAACACGCTCGTGCGCGGCCAGAAGCTCCCGATCTTCTCGGCCGCGGGGCTACCGCACAACCAGGTCGCCGCGCAGATCGTACGGCAGGCGAAGCTGAGGAACTCGACGGAGGGGTTCGCCGTGATCTTCGCCGCGATGGGGATCACGAGCGAGGAGGCGAACTTCTTCTTGAAGGAGTTCGAGTCGACCGGTGCCCTCGAACGCGCCGTCGTGTTCCTCAACCTCTCGTCGGACCCGTCGATGGAGCGCGTTGTCACGCCACGAATGGCGCTCACGACGGCCGAGTACCTCGCCTACGAGAAGGACCTCCACGTGCTCGTCATCCTCACCGACATGACGAGCTACTGCGAGGCACTCCGCGAGGTCTCCGCCGCGCGGGAGGAGGTCCCGGGTCGTCGGGGGTATCCCGGGTACATGTACACCGACCTCGCGACGATCTACGAACGCGCCGGGAAGATCCACGGCCGCAAGGGCTCGATCACCCAGCTCCCCATCCTCACGATGCCCGCGGACGACGTGACGCACCCGATCCCCGACCTGACCGGCTACATCACCGAGGGTCAGGTCTACGTGAGCCGCGAGCTCCAGCGCAAGGGGATCTA
>JASHUP010000128.1 GCA_030039915.1 Thermoplasmata archaeon
ATCGTTCGCCTGACCTACGTGAGCGGGGAACGAGCGCTCGACGTGCGAGATGAGCACGAGGCGATCCTCCACGAGGCGGCCCGACGCCTCGGCGTCCCCGTGACCCAGCTTCCCCAGGGGATCGACCGGCTGCTCGGAGAGGTCGAAGAGTCCCGGAAAGACGCGCGGGACCGGCGCAAGGGAGACCTCAGCGTCACCGCCGCGAAGCTCCTCAACGACGCCCACGCCGCGCACACCGTCGGGAGCACGACGATCGTCCATGCGTCGGTCGACCTCGACCGGAACGAGATGATGGAGCTCTCTCGGCTGCTGAGCCGCGAGCCCGGGCGCGTGGTCCTGCTTTCGAGCGAGCGGGACGGAAAGGGGGTGCTCTTTGTCGGCTCCACCGACGCGAAGGTCTCGGCCGTCGCCGCGCTCGAGGCGGGAAAGGCGGAGTTTTCGGGGAAGGGGGGAGGCAATGCCGCGGCGGCGACCGCCGTCGGCGAGCCGGGCGCCCCGCTCGCGAAGGCCCTCGAATCTGCGCGCAAAGCCGCCCGGAGAGCGGTCGGCGACGGATAATCCGGTGGGCCTCTTTCGCGGCGAAAGCTTTACCTTAGGACTGTACCCATGAAGGCACGGGATACGGAATGGGTCGTTCGGCTCCGGAACCCTTGTTCGACTGCGCTCTGAGCGAGGACGCATGAACGCGAGCGAGGGCAGCACGGTCGGGGGCGTCCCTCCCGAAGTGATCACCTTCCTGAGCGGGAAGGGAGGCCGCTCCCTCATCGTGAAGGGGGGAGCGGGCACCGGAAAGACCACGTTCGGCCTCGAGCTGCTCGAGCGTGTCGGCCAGCCGAACCGCTCGTACTACCTCTCCACGCGAGTGGGCGACGAGGCGCTCTACCGCCAGTTCCCGTGGCTCAAGACCTCCGAGATGCGCACCCGCGTGCTCGATGCCGCGAAACTGTTCCTCGACGCGATCCAGGCCGGAGGAAAGACCCGCGAGGCCGAGCTTCCCGAGACCGAACAGAAGAAGGTCCGCGCCGGCCGCGAGGTCCTCTCGAGCTTCGGTCAGGAGCGGGGACCGCCCACCCGCGTCGACCGCACCCATCTCACCGCGCTCCTGAAGCGCAGTCCGATGCCCGAGGTCGAGAACGTCTACCACCGCATCGAACGGGCGCTCCCGGAGAAGTCGCTCCTTGTCATCGACTCGCTCGAGGGTGTGACCCACAAGTACGGACTCGAGATGGAAGAGTTCGTGATGGCCCTTCAGAAGGACCTCGTCGAGGCGTCCAGCACCGACGTCGTCATGATCCTCGAAAAGCCCGAGGCGGGCGGCATCGAGTACCTGGTGGACGGGCTCATCTCCATCCAGCGCGAGGAGCTGGACGAGCGGCGCGTGCGCCACCTACGACTCGAGAAACTGCGCGCGACCAACATCGGACGGGCCCGCTACGCCGTCACCCTCGACGGCGGCCGGTTCGATTCGCTCGGCAGTACGATGAACAACGGCGGAACGGTCGGCACCGGGCCGTGGAAGCCCGTCGGCGACCCGGAGAAGTTTTACTCGACCGGCATCCCCGACTTCGACAACCTCCTCGGCGGCGGGTTCCGGCGCGGGAGCTTCAACGCCTTCGAGGTCGACGTGAACGTCGGGGTCGACGACTACTACATGCTCTTCACGCCGACGTTCCTGAACTTCCTGACCCAGAGCCGCGGCATGATCGCGGTGCTCGCCGCGGGCGAATCCCCCGACAAGCTCCGGGACACGCTGATCCGGCATGTGCCGGCCAATCAGTTCGATACCCGGGTACGGATCCCCGACTACTCGGCGAACGAGACCGAGGAGCCGTACATCCTGCCGATGGGCCGGTACGGCCGTGAGGAGGCGATGCGCGCCATGGTCGCCGCTGAGAAGGCGGTCGCCGGCCCGGACCGCAAGCCGTTCCTCGAGTACACGGCGTTCGACACGTTCGAGAGCCTGATGGGTGACCAGGTCGCGATCCGCATGTACTTCCAGGGCGTCTCCCGGACGAAACACGTCGGGAATCTCGGGATCGGTCTGCTCAAACCGGGGCTCCTCGTCTCGAGCGAGATCCTGAACATGATGGACTCGTACTTCCGCATCATCAACATCGACAGCGCGACGTGCATCTACGGGATCCGGCCCCGCACGACAATCTACGCGATCAGCCCCGACCCAGAGAAGGGCCCTCCGCACGCGACCCTGACGCCGATCGTCTAACCCCGCTAGTGGGGGAGACCGAGGGCGACGACGCCGACGCCGTAGAGAACGAGACCCGGTACGACGGTCATCACGAGGTCGTCGTCGGCCCACGGGTACTTCGGCCACTCGACGGCGATCGCGACCGGGGCGACGCCGGCCGCCAGCAGGGCTGCGGTTCCGGCCGGCCAGTTGCCGATCGCCACCATGCCCACGAACGCGAGCAGCGCGTAGGCGAGGATCGGGAGTCCGACCCAGAGGAGACGCGACGACGACTGCTCGCGGAGCTCTCCCGCGATCGGGTCGACGAGCGCGGTTCCGAGGATGATCGCGGCGCCGATCGGCATCGGGAACAGGAGGACCGCGAGGACGAGCGCGACCGAGAAGAAGACGAAACTCGCGACCCGACGGCGTTCGTAGGCGCGCAAGGTCGGGAGTTCGAGTCCGGCCGCATGGCGGAGGACCTCGACGACGAGCATCGCCGCGAGCGCCGCGAGCAGGATGTCCTCCTTGGGGGCGACGACGAAGAAGTCGACCGGGACCGCGTAGTAGACCAGGATCGCCGCACCGCACGCGTGCATGATGCGGCGCCACGCCCGGTCCCCGAGTGCCTCATCGCCGCCGAGGGCATGGCCCAACCACCGACGAAACCGTCCGTGCCGGTGGAGACGCAGGGCCATCGACCGGCGAGACGTGGCGCGAGGTATGAAGGTGCGGGCGGCGCACGGAACCCCCGCGCGACGACCGGCCGTTCGATTTCGGGCTCGTCTCCCCCGGCCCGCATACGCTTTTGAGAACGCATGGCTCGGGGCCGGCCGTGAAGGTGACGGTGCTCGTCGGGAGCAAATCGGACCTCGAGATCGCGGAGAAGGTGCGGGCCCGACTCGACGCGTTCCGCGTCCCCTGCGAGGTCCACGTCGCGTCGGCCCATCGCAACCCCGACAAGGTCGACCGACTCGTCCGCGACCCCGAAACCGACGTGTTCGTCGCGATGGCCGGGCTCTCCGCGGCGCTTCCCGGCGTGGTCGCCGCCCGGACCTTGAAACCGGTCATCGGCGTGCCGCTCCACCGTGGGCTCGGCCTCGACAGTCTCCTCTCCGTCGTGCAGATGCCGCCGGGGATCCCGGTCGCGGCCGTGGGCCTCGATTCCGCGGAGAATGCCGCGCTGCTCGCGACCGCGATCCTCGCGCTCAAGTATCCCGAACTCGCGGGCGCGCTCGAGAAGTACCGGGCCGCGTGGCGCGAGGAGCCGCCCGCGGGATCCGGGAGCTCTTCGTGAACGACCCGGCGGCATTCGTCGACGAGGCGATCGCGCGCCTGCGCGAGGACGTCCCGGAGCGCACGATCGTCGCCGCCTCGGGGGGCATCGACTCGACCGTGGCGGCGCTCCTCGCGCATCGAGCACTGGGGGAGCGGGCGCGGTCGATCTTCGTCGACACCGGCCTGCTCCGGGCGGGGGAGGTCGAACTGGTCGGCCGCTTCTTCTCGGCGAGCCACCTGCCCCACGAGGTCGTCCCGGCGGCCAACGCGTTCTTCGACGCGCTCGCGGACGTGACCGACCCCGAGGAGAAGCGTCGCCGCATCGGCGCCGCGTTCATCCGCGTCTTCGAGGCGGAGGCGGACCGTTTCCACTGCGACCGACTCGTGCAGGGCACGATCGCGCCGGATTGGATCGAAAGCGGCGGGGCGCTCCGGGACACGATCAAGACCCACCACAACGTGGGGGGCATCCCCGCGGACCTCCGGCTGAAGCTCGTCGAACCGCTCCGTGACCTGTACAAGGATGAGGTTCGTGCGGTCGCCCGATTCCTGGGGATCCCCGAGGCGGACCGCCAGCCGTTCCCCGGGCCCGGGCTCGCCGTACGGGTGACCGGACCCGTGACCCGCGAGCGCGTCGAGCGCGTGCGCGTCGCGAACGCCATCGTCGAAGAGGAGGTCGACCGGGCGGTCGCCGCCCGCGAGATCGCCCGGCCCTGGCAGTACTTCGCGGTCCTATTGCCGGTGCGCACGGTGGGGGTCACGGGCGATAACCGCGTGCACGGAGAGGCGGTCAGCGTGCGCGTCGTGGAATCGATCGACGCGATGACGGCGACCGCGATGGCCGTGCCGCGACCGGTGCTCGCGCGGATCTCCGAGCGGATCACCCGGGCGCTCGCGGGAGAGGTCGTGCGGGTGCTCTACGACATCAC
>JASHUP010000129.1 GCA_030039915.1 Thermoplasmata archaeon
GAGTGGGACCACGTGAGCGGCGTCGCGCTCTTGGGTTCTCCGGTCCCGCGGTCGATCTGCTCGGGAAGGAGCCCGGTGGGGGTGGCATGGGTCGCGGTCCACTCGATCAGCTCCCGGCATCGACCGCGGTCCCCCAGGCGTAGTCGAGCCTCGGCGAGCCAGAGCGTACAAACGATCCAGGGATTCTCCGACCCGTAGTACTTGTCGCCCTCGTACCGGGCGAGTCCACCGACTTCGCCGGCCCAGAGGCGAGCTTCGATCCCGTCGACCACGACCCGGGTCCGCGCGTCGGTCCAGGGAAGGATTCCCAGTTTGAGAGCGAGAAGTACGGAGGCGTCCAGCCGGTCGTCCCGCGGCGAGATCGACCGGAGGATCCGGTGGTTGTCCGCGTCCCAAAATCGCTCCGCCGCCGTCCGCGAGATCTCCGCGGCCGCGGTCGTCCAGGCGGTCGCGTCCTTGCCGATCTCGCTGGCGATCCGGCCGGCGCGTTCGAGGGCGTGCGCGACCGCGGCGGACGAGTACGCGTGGATGCCCAGCCGCTCTTCCCAGAGGTCGTAGCTCGGTGCAGGGAGACCGGTCTCGGGGTCGCGGAATTCGGTGAGGAACGTCGCGGCACCCTTCACGAGCGGCCAGAGCTCGAGCAGCACGTCCGGGTCGGCGCCCCGCTTGAAGTGATGCCAGGCCGCGGAAATCACGGTGGCCGTCTGGTCGATCTGAAGGAACGGGGGCGGATGCCAGGTGCTCCCGATCGCCCCGTCGGGGTAATGTCGATGGAAGAACGAACCATCGGGGTTCTGACAGGAGTACGCGAAGCGGAGGAAGCGGGTGGCATTCTCGTACAGCCCGGCCTCGTCCATCGCTTTGGAAACGTAGCCGCCGTCGCGCCACCAACAGTAGTTGTAGGTGTCGCCGGCCGCCACCAACGAACGAGTGTCCGGGGAGGCGATGATCGCCCCGTTCGGCCCGGTCGAGTGACGCAGCAGCAACACACTCGCCCGATAGACGTCCCGAGCGAGCTCGCTCAGGCCCTCGGGCGGGTGGGGCAGGCGTCGCTGGACCCACGTCTCCCAGAACGCCTCCGACTCTCGAACGAATCGGGCGGAGCCCCCCTCCCGAACGTACTCTCGTACCTGGTGGACCGCCGGAAGCGTTCGGCCGGCGGCGAGGAACAACCGGATCTCGGTCTCGCGCTCGGGACCCACCTCGACGTCCCACTCCATCACGCTGTCCGCGGCCCCATGGGCTACGGAGCGGCCCTCGAGGCGTCCGTCCTCGGCGTCCACGTACGTCCCCTGGAGCCCTTTCAGCGTGTGCTCGCCGCAGACCGCCCGGGAGTAGGTCGGGTCCGCGAAGAATTCGAAAAAGTATCCCCGCTTGTAGTGAACCAGCGACGCCGCGCTCGCGTCGACGAACGCCGTATCCTGGTACATGGACTCGGCAATCTGGAACGCGTGGTAGGCGAACAGGCGGACCTGCCGGGCCGAATCCGCCCGAACCCGAAAGACCCGGGCGACGAGGTCGTGGTTCGGGTGAACATGGTCTCGGACGGAGATCGTGAGGCCGTGTCCCTTCCAGGTCGACTCGGGAAGGTGACCGGCCCCGTAGGGCATCTGGCGGATGTCGAATCCGTTGCCGCGACGCAGCCAGGTGAACTTGGAATGGCCCACGTCGAAGATTCCGAGACGAGCCTCCCGCAGCTGCTGGAACTGGCCCGGGAACGGATAGAAGAGCTCGTTCCAGTCACCGTTCTCGTTCACGGTCAGGAGAAGACGGCCGTTCCCCGTCACCTCGGTGATCATGCGACGGGACCCTCTGGCCGACTCCGGCCCGGGATTCGCTCCCCCATTCCGGGAGACGACCGGGAGTACCGAGGCCTTTAACGGTTCGGTTCGACTCGCCACACGCGGAGCGGCCCGTTCCTACTTCAGGATGGGCACGCCGAGGCGGTCGAGGGCCCGGCGGCGGAGGTCGGTCAGGGCGTTCATGTAGTTCGCGTAGGCATCGTAGGGGCTCTCGTAGCTCGAGAAGTATTCGTGCACCCCCTGGTCCGCGCCGTGCCCACTCACGTACATGTAGTAGAAGTGGTCCGAGGTGAGCAGTCTCCGCCAATCGGTCAGGATGGCTGCGTCCCCGGTCTTCCGGGCGACGACGCCGACTTTTTTGGCCGCCTCGAACGCCGAGCGCTGGAGGTCGTTCCCCAGCCAGGCGCCCAGGTCCCGGTTCTGGTCGGCCCAGCTCATTGTGTACGGCACGGAAAGCGGGGCCCGCGGCGGGATTTGGATGGCTTCCTCGACCGTCGCCCAGCCGAGATGCGGGTGGTGCCGGACTTCCCCGGGAAGTGCGCTCAGGAACTCGAGGATTCCCGTGCGCGCTGGGTGATGCTCGCCGAAGGTCTCGAAATCCATGAAGAGACCCACGATCTCCCCCGGCGTGGAGGCGAGCCAGCCCGCGTACTTGTCGGCGGTGAGCGGGAACTCGCTCCACGCGGTCGAGGAGAACCGGAACCCGACGTCATCGCTCAGCGGGTAGTGCCGGAGGAGCAGCGAGACCGTGGGCGCCGGAGCCGCGCAGTACGGGTACGTGGCGGGCTCGCCGCGAAGGACCCCCTCCCACCCTTCGGCCAGCATGCCGCGGAACCGTTCCGCCTCGGCGAACCGAGCGAGGTCGTCCGAGTAGGCCAGCTCCGTCATTCGCAGGACTTCGGCGCGGGCGCCAAACTCCTCCCGAAGCATGTCGCGGTGCATCGCGACCTCCTCGCTAAGTTCGGGGGGCGGAACGAGGAACGCGAGGGAGTGGTAGTACGTCTCGGCCAGCAGCGCGACCCGACCGGTGCGGTAGAGGTTGCGCAGTCGGTCGATCACGTCGGGGGCCGCGAGTCGAGCTTGTTCGAGAAACGTTCCGGTGATCGACAGACTGAAACGGAACTCCGGAAAGTCATCGAGCGCGCGACCGAGT
>JASHUP010000130.1 GCA_030039915.1 Thermoplasmata archaeon
CGCACAGGGGACGCTCGTCGCCATCGCGATCGTCGCGGTCGTTCTCGGCGCGACCCTCGTGGTGCTCGGAAGCGAAGCGACGGTGCCGGCGCAGTACACCGTCTCGGGCACCGTGTACGAGCAGGTCGGCTCGGGTGGGACGACCCCGGCCTCGGGCGCGACCGTGATCCTGACCACGGACGGAGGTTCTCGCGTCGTCGAAACCACCTCCTTTTCCGGAGAGTTCTCGTTCTCCAGCGTGCCCGTCGGCGGCATCTCGATCAACGTGACGGCGCGGGGGTTCGCCCCGGTCACGCTCACGACGTTCGCCTCCACCGTCTATAACGCGGGAACGACCGGTCTCTCGGTCACGCTCGTCCCCGGTACGTTGGCGAACGGGACTGCCGTGGCCCTCTCCCCGTTCCCCGACCTCGAGAGCTTCCTCGCGTCGATCGGGAGCGCGGTCGTGCTCCTCGGCATCGTGGCGGCCGCCGGAGGGCTCGCCGCGTGGGTCACCGGACGCAGTGACCGGCCGGCGGTCGGGGTCGTCGGCGGCTCGGCCGCCCTCCTCGCGCCGGTCGCTCTCTACTTCCTTGCGCTCGGCGGAATCTTTCCGGCTATCGTCGTCGGAGAGGCCGTCCTCGCCGGCCTCGGGGCCTTTACGGCCACCGTGCGAACGATGACGATCGCCCAGGTCGGACCGGAATCCCGATCGGCCTAGAGCGGACCGTGGGTCCGTGGAGACGTGGTGGGGCTTAGCCCCGGGATCGGGCGACGCGTGCGAAACCCTCCCGTGAGGGAGTGGAAAAACCCGACGTTCGGCTCCCCCCGCTGCCAGCAGAGAAAGACGAGCTCGCCGTCCTCGATCGCGTAGAAATCGACGAGACCCGTGCCGAGGTCCTTGACCTCGATCCCTTCCGCGCGCAACGAGCCGATCGCCTCCTCGAGGCGACGGCCCAGGTGACGCATCTCGGAATCGAGGCGCGATTTGAGTTCGTGGTCGGGCTGGTCCGCGGCGTCGGCCTCGTTGCCCCAGAAGCTCGAGAGCCGCTCACGTTGCTCGTGGACCTCGGCGAGCCGGGCGACCCATCCCCTCAGCCGGGGCAGGAGCTCTTCGAGCTCGGAGAGGCGGGAGTTCGCTTCGGCGACCGTCCAGAGGCGCGGCGCCTCCACCGGGGGCCGGTCGCGGTTTCGATCCGGGCGATCCATCCCTTCCTCACCGAAAGGAATCCACGCACCCTATA
The DNA here is from genome assembly GCA_030039915.1 of Thermoplasmata archaeon. The sequence continues at coordinate 1,224 of JASHUP010000130.1, forward strand.
AACGGACACGATGGACGGAAGGTAACCGCCCGGACCGCCGCGGTTAAATGAGCGCGAGCTCGCGTCCCGCCTTCGCGAACGCCGCGATCGCGGTCGACACGTCCTCGTCGGTCAACGCGGCATTCATGATCGTGCGGATCCGAGCCTTGTCCTTCGCGACCATCGGAAAGACGATCGGGAGCGCGAAGACGCCCAGCTCGAAGAGCCGTGCGCTCAGACGCTGCGCGACGCCGCTCTCCCCGACGATCACCGGGGTGATCGGGGTCTCGCTGTGGCCCGTGTTGAACCCGAGGTCCGCCATCTCCTTCTTGAACCGACGGGTGTGCGTCCACAACCGCTCGACGTGCTCGGGCTCGCTCTCGAGGACGTCGATCGCGGCGAGGCACGCCGCGGCGACCGGCGGAGGATGCGAGCCGCTCAGCAGCCACGTCCGCGACTTGTTGTACGCGAATCGGACGAGGTCGGTCGAGCCCGAGATGTGGCCGCCCACGACGCCGAACGCCTTCGAGAACGTGCCCATCTCGACGTGCACGCGGTCGCGCCCGAGGTTGAAGTGCGACACGATCCCCCGGCCGTGGGGACCGAGGACGCCCTCTCCGTGCGCGTCGTCGACGTAGACCATCGCGCCGTGCTTCGCGGCGGCGGCGGCGATGCGGTCGAGCGGAGCGATATCTCCGTCCATCGAGAACACGCCGTCCGTGATGATGAGGATGCGCCGGTAGGCCGGTGCATGCTCCTCGGCCGAGGCCAGCACGCGCCCGAGGTCGGCCACGTCCGCGTGTCGGTAGACCGCGCGTTCCGCCCGCGAGAGGCGGACGCCGTCGATGATGCTCCCGTGATTGAGTTCGTCCGAGACCACGAGGTCCCCCTCGCCGACGAGCTGCGGGATCAGACCGGAGTTCGTCGCGAACCCGCTCTGGTAGACGAGGGACGCCTCGGCGTGCTTGAACGCCGCGAGGCGACGCTCGAGCTCGACGTGCAGGTCCATCGTGCCCGCGATCGGCCGCACCGACCCCGATCCAACGCCGTGGGTGTCGATCGCGTGGCGGGCCGCTTCTTTGAGCTTCGGGTGATTGCTGAGACCGAGGTAATTGTTCGAACAGAACATCAGGACCCGCTTCCCGTCGATCTCGCACCACGGAGCGCTCGGGCCCTCCAGGACGCGAAGGTGCCAGTCGAGCTGGGAGTCGACCAGTTGGCGATACTCCTCCCCCAGGAACCCGGTCGGGTCGCGCATCTCACCACCTCATTTCGAGAGAGACCTTGGCGGCCTGCATCGACTCGAGCAGCTCCATCGCTCGCGGCAGGTCACGGATCGGGACCCGGTGCGTGATGATCTGCGCCATCTTCGCCTGGAACGCGGGGTCGGCGAGGAGACCCTTCACCTGGAACCAGGTCTGGAACATCCGGCGGCCGTAGATTCCGTGGATCTTCGCGGCTTTGAAGATCACCGCATCGTTGAAATTGAGGGTGACGTCGTTGTCGAACAATCCCAGGAGCGAGACCCGTCCTCCCGGGGTGAGCGCGTCGAACCCGAGCTTGAGGCCAGCCGGGTGCCCGGACATCTCGACCGCCACGT
>JASHUP010000131.1 GCA_030039915.1 Thermoplasmata archaeon
ACTTCTCCGAACTCAACTCGGTCGGGTCAGAAAGGTCCTGGACCACGATGCTGTTGCGGGTCTCCTCGATGACCTCGGGTCCGATCACGAGTCGAGAGAACTCTCGGGCCACGCGGCGGACGAACGGGGCCTGGTCGGGGGTAAAACGAATCTCAATGAGTCCGAATCCCGAAATGTACGCGCCGATCAACTTTCGAAGAAGATGCTCGCGGGTGTCGTGGCCCTTCTCCTGAAACACTTTGCGACGAATCGCCGCCTTCTCGTTTGAGCGAGCTCGAACGGACACCGACCCGTCGGTCTCCACATCGAGAAAAAGGGTATCTCCGGGTTTCAGGCCGGCGTTGGTCACCCAGGGTTTCGGCAGCGAAACGAGGTACGTCGAACCCCCGGCAAGTTGAAGCTTCCTACCCTCCATCGAATTACCGTTCCTTGCAGACATTATGAAGACTTAAAGCTTAGAAATATAGAATCAATAGATACCCTAGGACGGGCCCTACGGGAACCCCGGAGGCTTCGGAAACCTCCGTAAAGATCGCGCAAGTCTCCGGCCGTTTGCCACACTTAATAGGAGGAAATGTCTCGTCCGCGTCGGTGTCCGTGGAGTCTCGAAACTCGGGTCATGCCGACCGGCTTTCCGTCCTGGTTTCGACCTCCATCCCTCCGGAGGGGGGAAATATGTCGACGGTCCCCCCTGCTGCGTACGGCGGGCCCGCCCCGGATGTCCCCGATGCGAATTCCGGGCCGATCTCCCCGCGGAGCGGGTTCCGACGGTACGCGTTTCTGACCGTGGGAGTAGTCGTCATCATCGTAGTCATGGTGGTTCTGGCGTACACGCTCACGGGTGGTTTCCAGCATCATAATACGAACCAATCTACTCCCGAGGTCCTCGTCCCTCAGGGGTCGGTGTACTCGCTACCCGCCGCCCAGTTCGCCGGGATCACCGTGATTCTCAACTCGACCGCGCTGTTGCAGGGGCTTTTCCTCAACAGTTTCGGCATCACACTCTACACCATGCCGATTTCGCAGTATCACACCCTCGTGAAGTGGGACAACGTCACCAACATCACCGACTACCAATGGACGTCGGGTCGCATCGCGAACGGCGCATACTACACCCTCGACGTTTCGTTGCCGGTGGGAACTTGGGTCTTCGCCTTCGTCAATCCTAGCCCATCGAGTCCCACGGGTATCGCCTTCTATTCGAACGTGACGTTGAGCTCGGCATAGAACGAAGCCGCTCGGTAAGGGACTCGAGCGAATCCACCGGACCCCCGGGCGATCACGGTTTTAGTTGTGGTGAACCGAAGGTCGCATCGATTCGGGCAGTTCGACCGCGACCACCTCTCCGCGAACCGTTGTCTCTCCTCCTGCGGATACGGCGATGTCAACCACCACCTTCCGACCTGCAATCGAGCGTACGCGTCCCTCCACTAGGAGCTCCGGTCCGAGCGGAGTCGGACGAAGGTAGTCAACCTTCAGAGATGCTGTCACGAACCGATGGACCGGCAATGTATCCATCTCCCGTCCGTCAGCACGATAGGCCGCGGCCGCCGCCGTCCCTGTTCCATGGCAGTCGACAAGGGATGCCAGCACTCCTCCGTTCACGAACCCCGGAAGTGACGTCTCGAACGACTTCGGAGCGTACCGGGCCTCGCTCACGTCCCCGTTCCAGAAGCTTCGAAGACGGTGGCCGTGCTCGTTCAATCGGCCGCACCCGAAGCAGTGTGCGAGGTCGTCCGGGTAGTACTCCTGGAACGCTTTCATGATGGAGCAGGAACGGGTCTTGACAGCATAGGTTCTCTCACTTCGAGACGGACCCGGACAGGAATACGGGCCTTCTCGAAAAGGAGGCCAACCGGACACGTTCGCTGAGTGATCTCGAGAACAGTCTCCACCTCGCACCGTGGAGCGGTCGTCGCGACCGCTAGGACTCCGTGGACTGAGGTGATCGTGGGGGAACCGCGGGGTCGCTCGGCCTCCAGCTCGATATTCATTCCTTCGAACTGCAGCTTTCGTCGCCGGGCGATCAGTGCAAAGATCGTCGTGATGCATCCGGCCAGCGAGAGCACCGAAAGTTCGAGAGCGAACGGTCCGACGTCCCCTCCGCCCTCGTCCGAAGGAAGGTCGACGGTGACCGTGTGCCCGGTCCCGTCATCGAGGAGAGTCCTGTAGCCCCCCTGCCAGGTTCCGAATGCCCTCATCGACGGTCAGAGACTCAGAGCCGGGACAGGCCGGTTATGCCTAGCGTCAACCTCGATTGACCGCGTTGGCCCGGACCATTGAAGCTCCCTATCGAGAATCTGAACCCGGTCGACCGAACGTCGATTCAGGTCGAGGCCGGCTGCACCCGGATAGCTGTTGTGGAAGAAGTTGGACCGTCTACCGAAATGCTCGGCCCTACTCGGTGGGGACGACCGGCACCGACTCTCGAGAAATCGCCGGAACGTCGGCCCCGCCCTCGAGCCGATAGTTCTCGAGCAGAAGACCAATGACGGCGAGAAGTCCCGCAAGGCACGCGCCCACGACAAATATCCAAGTGAACGCGGAGGCGCTCGGAACCGTGAGAATTGCGCCGTTCGCCCCCTGGGCGCCCCCGGAGACAGTGATCGTCCGGGTGTAGGTCGCCAGGAACGTCGCGACGAGGACCGGGCCCGCGCTGGCCCCGAGATCCTGGAACATCTCGGTCATCCCCATGTGGATTCCGGTCTCGCCGCGCCGCGAGGATACGGCAATGACGTTCGTCACCGATACGAGCACGGTCACAAGGCCGACAAATGTCGGGACCGCTTCGATGACGAGCTCGAGGTACGTCGAGTGGTAGTAGAGGAGCAGAAGGAACCCGGTCATGGAGAAGCCGGCCCCGAGCAGGATGAACGGCCGATGGCCAAACCGGGCGACCCCACGGCCGACGAGCGGCGCCGCGACGAACATGCTGAGGGTCGTGGGGATGCTCGCGATCCCGAAGGCGAGCACGCTGTCGCCCAACCCGACGACCGGGAATTCAACGAGGACCGTCAGCACCACGAAGGCGGTGAAGAGTCCGATGCCGACGAGCAATGCTCCGAGGTAGCTCAGGGAGATGTTCCGCTGGCGCAGCCGAGCAAGGTCAATGATCGGCTCCTCCGCCACCAGTTCCCGCCAGACGAAAAGCACTGCGAGGAGGGCGGCGATTCCGAAAAGCTCCGGGGCTCCGAACGGGACGCCGGCGAGGGAGCCACCGCGCCAATTGGTCCATCCCCAGCTCGGGCCGAGAGTCAGCCCGACGAGGAAGGAAGCCAGCGATCCTCCCAAGAGCGCCGCTCCCGGGAGGTCCATCGCCCCTCCGGTCCCGGCGTGCGTCTCGGGTAGCCACCGAAGCGCAAAGACCGGTAGGAGGAGGGCGAACGGGGCCATCGAGGCGTAGGCGAATTGCCAGCCTGCATTCTGGATGAGCCAGGCTCCTCCCACTAGCCCCGCTGCGGCCCCCGCTGCGAACATCGAGGCGATCAGCCCCTGCGCCGGAGCGACTCGCTCGCGCGGCAGGCTTTCCGCCACCATGGCGAGGGCGAGCGGGAACATGGCGAGACCGAGGCCCTGGAGACCGCGGACACCGATCAGGAGATAGATCGCCTGGGCGCGAGCGAGTCCGAAGGCAGCTGCGATCTGCGGTGTGAACGGAGCGAGGAGTACCGCGGCCGAGTACACGCTCAGGACGATGGTGAGGATCCGACGCTTCCCATAGAGGTCCCCGAGTTTGGCGAAGATGGGCGTCGCACACACCCCCACGACGAGGTACGCCGAGAGGACCCAGGCGACCGTGGTGTACGGCGCATCATCGAAGAAGGAGGAGAGTTTCGGTAGGGCCGGAACCAGCATCGTCTCGATGAAATTCACCAAGAGGGCGGCCGCCGCCAGGAGCGCCAGGATTCGTCCGGGATGGCGGGTCGTTGCCGAAGGGATGGCGGGAGTCGTCATCGAGGGATCCAAGGAGCCGGAAAACGTCAATCCCCTGCCGGGACCCGCGAAAAATCACGCAATGCTTCGACAGGAACTTCCGATTTTGTCGGGCAAGCTCAAG